>JAOUBX010000005.1 GCA_029860075.1 Deltaproteobacteria bacterium
ACGGTGGAAGGAGGGGAGTCCCGCCTTGGCGGGACCAGGTTTTAGGGCGGCCTTTCTTTTGTTACTTTTCTTTGTACCCTCAAGGGGCATAAATCCAGCAAAAGAAAAGTAAAATTATTATGGCATAACCTTTTAACTCTAACCCCGCCCAAAGGACAGGGATTTCAAAGATTAATTAAAATATATTTAGACACAGATGTGCGCTGCTTATTCTCTGTCACTTTTACGGAAGGGATAAATCTTGACTATCCTAAGGGATTCAATCGAATAATTGCTCATCTGCATTAGCAATGACAAATATAGAATGGCGCTTCATGTTTCCTATTGTGCCTGAGGCCGCCTTGGGGAAAGGAGCCATTTTTTCTGATACTCTCTGCTTTCCTAAAAGCCAAAGCTCTGCTAGTATTAACAGCGTAATTTCCAGGTGATGAAAAAAGGAGATTTAATGCCGACAAGCAACATACTGGCTGGCGATATTGGGGGAACAAAAACCATCCTTGCCCTGGTGGAGGCAGGAAATGATGAGATAGCCTTTAATCATCTTGCAAGATATGAAAGCGGGGCTTACTCTTCCCTCGAGGAGATTATTGAAGAATTTCTTGCCTTTCTTTCCCTCGACAGGTCAAAAACGGTCGCTTCTTTTGGTATTGCAGGCGCTGTTAAAGATGGCAGGTGCCGGACAACAAACCTTCCCTGGACGGTGGATGAAAAAAGTGTGGCCTCGGCCCTTTCCTTGCGGAAGGTTGGTCTTGTCAATGACTTTACGGCAATAATTTGGGGCATTCCTTTTTTAAATGATTCAGACAAACTCATTCTAAATGAAGGTAAAAAGGAGAAGAACGGTCCCATTGCAGTGCTCGGCGCCGGAACGGGTCTCGGAGAGGGCGCCGCTTTTTATTCGCAGGCAGGTGGAGGATATGAAGTGATTTCGTCTGAAGGTGGACATGCTACTTTTTCTCCCACTTCAGACGAAGAGATTGGATTGCTAAAGTATCTAATGGGTAAATTGGGTCATGTCAGTTTTGAGAGGCTTCTTTCCGGTCAGGGGCTTGTTAATATCTTCAACTATCTGAAGGAGACATCAGCTCATGGGGCGAATGATTCCATCATTACCGAAATGAAGAATAATGATCCCGCCGCTGTTATTGCAAAACATGCCGTCGAGGGAAATGACCTGTTAGCGGAAAAAGCGCTCCATATTTTTCTCTCCCTATATGGTTCGGAAGCAGGCAATGTGGCCCTTAAATTCCTTCCCTATGGCGGACTCTATATTGCCGGAGGTATTGCGGCCAAGATTGCCGTCAGATTTAAGGAGAGGACTTTTCTGGAGGCCTTTCTTAATAAGGGGCGTATGGCAGACCTGCTTCGCCGTATTCCTGTCGGGGTCGTTCTCAGGGAAGAGGTCGGTCTTATGGGCGCAGCCGTCCGTGGCAGGGAAATGATGAAAAAATTATGATTATTCTATTTTGGGGAGGAATTTTATGAATGCAATCAAGCTCGATAGGGACAACCTCGAATCTTATGTGAGCGATGACGAGATAGCCCGCTTGCAGGGAGATGTCTCAAAAATTCATGAAGCAATGGAAGCCGGCAGGTCAAAGGGAAGTGATTACCTGGGATGGCTTCATCTTCCCTCATCCATTACAGGTGATGTGCTGGACGATATTAAGGAAAGAGCCCATGAAGTCCGGGAGATGGCTGATGTCTTTGTCAGTATCGGTATCGGAGGCTCCTATCTCGGGGCAAAGGCGGCTATTGAATTTGTAACGCATACTTTTAACAACCAGTTGAAAAAAAGGACCGGCAGGTCTCCGGAGATCTACTTTGCAGGACAAAATATCAGTTCTGATTATCTGGCTGATCTCTTTGATGTGATAGAAGAGAAAGATATCTGCCTCAATGTGATTTCCAAGTCGGGAACGACGACGGAACCGGCCATTGCCTTCCGCCTTCTTAAGGAAAAAGCGGAACAGCGCTATGGCAGGAAAGAGGCGAGAAAGAGGATCATTGCGACTACCGATAGCAGCCGTGGCGCGTTAAAAAAACTGGCTCATGAAGAAGGTTATAAAACCTTTGTTATTCCTGATGACGTGGGAGGCCGCTATTCTGTTCTCACGCCTGTCGGTTTACTCCCCATTGCCGTTGCAGGCATCGATATCGGAAAACTGGTGAGCGGAGCCGCAGAGGCCGAAAAGAGTTCCGCCGACGCCGGTTTTGAAAGCAACCTTGCCTACAGGTATGCGGCAATCCGGAATATCCTCTACCAAAAGGGAAAGACCATTGAAATACTGTCATCCTTTCATCCCTCCCTTCACTTTGTTGCCGAATGGTGGAAACAGCTTGCCGGAGAGAGTGAAGGGAAAGAAGGCAAAAGCCTCTTTCCTGCGTCCGTTGATCTCACGACAGATCTGCATTCCATGGGACAGTGGATCCAGGAAGGAAACCGTATAATTTTTGAGACCTTTATGACCATAGAAAAATCTAACAGGGAAATTACCATTCCCAAAGTGGATGATGATCTCGATGGTCTTAACTACATTGCCGGTAAAAGCCTTGATTTTGTCAACGACAAAGCTCACAGGGGAACGGCCATGGCCCACCGCGACGGTGGTGTGCCTAACATGACCTTGTCTCTTAAAGACAGGTCTCCCGAAACGCTGGGCCAGCTTTTTTACTTCTTTGAAAGGGCCGTGGCTATGTCGGGTTATCTGCTGGGGGTTAATCCCTTCGATCAGCCGGGGGTGGAGTTTTACAAGAAGAATATGTTTAGCTTGCTGGGGAAGTAAATAGAACAATTTATTGATAACCCAGGATTTTTCGCTTTGCTCGAAATGACAGAAATGATGTCGGGTGGGTTAAGTTTCATTTTGCCAATAGCTCATTAAGTAAATAAAGTTACTTTTTACGGATAAGCTTAATCTACAACAAACCCACCAGCCCTGTTTAATAGCTTCATCAAAAATGGTGGGTTAATTTAAGAGTGTGAATATCGCTAAAAAATACTTACTTTAAAACTTTTACTGATTGCCAAAGAAGGATTTAACCCACCCTACTACTACTGTTTAATGTGACATCGAAATGGTGGCTTAGATGATGAATGTATAGGCGACAAAAAAATATATTCGTCCAAAATTAAACCGATTGCCAGAGTGAGGTTTAACCCACCCTACGGTAAGAAGAGGGCAATAATAAGAATTAAGGAAGATTAACTTGAGAAAAGACAAACTTGAAGAAATATTAACTGCAATCAAGGCGGGTAAGCTGGATGTCGATGAGGCTGTCCGGGAACTGAGGCACCTCCCTTTCCGGGACCTCGGTTTTGCTAATGTGGACTCCCACAGGGAGCTGAGGCAGGGCTTTCCCGAAGTCATCTTCGGGGAAGGCAAGGATGCCGGAAAGATTGCAGCCATTGCCAAAGAGATGATAAATAGCGGGCATAACGTTCTTATAACCCGGCTCGATGAAGAAAAGGCAAGGCACATTTCCGGGGAAATCGATGGTGCCGAGTATGTGAGTGATGCCGGGGTTATGAAGATTATTAAGGGAGAGATAAAGGTGGAAGGGAAGGGGGACATCCTCGTTGTTTCTGCGGGGACATCCGATATCCCTGTCGCTGAAGAGGCTTTCCATACGGCGGATATGATGGGAAACCGGGTGGAGAGGCTATATGACGTGGGTGTTGCCGGTATTCACCGTTTGCTAAGCCGCCATGAAAAGCTGGCCGGAGCTTCCGTTATTATTGCCGTTGCCGGTATGGAAGGCGCCCTGCCCAGTGTTGTCGGGGGACTCGTCTCCTGTCCCGTTATTGCTGTGCCGACCAGTGTCGGTTACGGCGCCAGCTTTAATGGCGTGACGGCGCTCCTTGCCATGCTCAACAGCTGTGCCTCCGGTGTGACGGTAGTAAATATAGACAACGGGTTCGGGGCGGCCTATGCGGCCAGCCTTATTAACAGGGTGTAAAATGAAGATTGCCTATTTGGATTGTTTTTCCGGTATAAGCGGCGACATGATGGTGGGGGCTTTTATCGATGCCGGTCTCCCTCTGGAAAAGCTTGAAAGTGAAATAAAAAAGCTTCCTCTTGACGGCTACAGGCTGAGCTGTGAACGAGTGAAGAAGAACGGCATTGATGCTGCCAAATTTTCCGTCCATCTTGAGAAAGAGCAGCATCACAGGCATTACAGTGATATTCGAGACATCATCGAAAAATCTTCGCTCAAAGATGAAGTAAAAAAGATGAGCTTAAGCGTCTTTGCCGCCATTGCTGAAGCGGAAGGGAAGGTCCATGCCATTCCGCCTGAAAAGGTCCATTTTCATGAAGTGGGGGCCATCGATTCCATTGTCGATATTGTTGGTGCTGCCATAGGGATGGATCATTTCCGGATAGCTTCCGTCGCCACCTCTCCCCTTGTTACGGGGACGGGTATTGTCAAGTGTGACCACGGGCCTATGCCCATTCCTGCTCCTGCGACGGCGGAACTTCTCAAGGGAGTGCCTTTTGCTCACTCAGAAGAAAAGTTTGAACTGGTGACCCCTACAGGGGCAGCCATTGTTAATGTCCTTGCCTCTTCCCATGGAGAAATACCCCCCATGTCCATTGAGACTATAGGCTATGGTGCCGGTGAAAAGGACCTGCATTCAAGGCCCAATTTGCTCCGGGTCTTCCTCGGGGAGGCGGAACATGCAGCCGGCAGCTATGAAGAAGATACTGTTCTTGTTCTGGAAGCCTCCATCGACGATATGAATCCCCAGTTTTTTGAACCCCTGGTGGAGGAACTTTTTGAGGCAGGCGCCCTCGATGTTGCCATGATGCCTCTCTACATGAAAAAGTACAGACCGGCCACGCTTTTGCAGGTGATTATTCCCGAAACTTTAAAAGATAAGGCCGCTGCAATTATCTTCAGGGGAAGCACAACCATCGGAATAAGATCTCACCTTGCAAAGCGGTCTAAACTAAGGCGGTCTGAACGAAAGATCCTTACCTCTTTTGGTGAGGTGAGAGTGAAAGAAATTAGCGGGCCCGGTGGTATTAAAGCCCTGCGCCCCGAATATGACGAATTGAAAAGGCTCTCCACTTCGACTAAACTTTCTATTGTTCAGGTTAATTTACAAGTGCAAAGAGAGCTCATGGATTACATGGATAAGTAAAAAGACGCTTAATTAATGGAGAGCAGGCTTTGACGGAAAAAAGAAGCAACCTTATCGTTGTTGATAGTGATCTCCTGTTCAGGGAATATCTTTCGGACAGCCTTTCTCATGAATTTGACCTGACCTTCATTGATAAAGGGAAAGAGGTCTTAAAAAAAATAAAAAAATCCCCCCCTCATCTGCTGCTTATTTCAGAGTCCCTGCCCGATATGAGCGGGGAAGCCCTTTGCTGTAAATTAAAGAGTGACAAGTCTCTATCGGCTATTCCCGCCATTGTCCTCATAGACCGTGATGAGAGTAATGGAAGAGAGAAAAAGGTCCATGAATCTGCCGATTATTATGTGGCCAAACCTGTTTATATTCCTGAACTGGTTGCAAAGATTAAATCCTGTTTAAGAGCAAAAAGTCTTTATACCAACTTTCATAAAAAGGACCTTCTCAATGTGCTCGACATTTATGAATCGCTGACGACGCTTCACAGCAGCAGCGACATATTGAGTGACATTGCCAACAAGGTGGCCTCTTCCCTTGATGCAGTGAGATGTTCCATTGTTCAGATCGATGAGAAGGAGAACTCGGGAAATATTATTGCATCCAACGATGATGTGCAGACAAAGGGCGTAAGCATTGATCTTGCCATTTACCCTGAAGTAAGGCGCGCCATAGAACTGAAGAGGGATGTTATTATTAACGATATTCAATCGGACCCCGTCATGAAGGCGAGTGGAAAGCATCTTAATGAACTCCCTTTTCATTCCCTGGCAGTTATTCCCATTTCCATAAGAGATAAATTTATCGGAACACTGCTTTTGAGAGTGGCTACCGAAAAGGAGCGCATTTCGGAAAAGGAGATAAGTTTTTGCCAGGTTGTGGCGAGGGCCGCTGAAAATGTTCTTGAAAATGCCAGACTTGTCGATTCCCTGAGGGTGGCCAATATGGAACTGGAAAAACTGGCCACAACCGATGGTTTGACGGGATTATTCAACCACCGCTATTTCTATAACCGTCTTGAGGAGGAATATAATATTTCCCTCCGTTATCATGTTTCCCTTTCATGTATCATGCTGGACATTGATTTTTTTAAAAAAATTAACGATACCTACGGTCACAGGAAGGGGGATACTATCCTTAAAGAACTGGCCCGGGTCATTTTGAGAACCATAAGGAAGACGGACGTTGCCGCCAGGTATGGTGGAGAAGAGTTTGTCATCCTCCTCCCTCATACCGAGGAAAAGGGGGCCATGTTTCAGGCGGAAAGGATCAGAACGTCTGTAAAAAAGAGCAAATATTCAGCGCTGCCGGCGAAAGAGCCCCTTACCATAAGCCTTGGCATCACTACCTGCAATCAGGAAGACATCTCCAGGGCGGAAGATCTGGTCAAGTTTGCAGATAAGGCCCTTTATGAAGCTAAAAAGAGAGGGCGAAACCAGTCGGTCATGTGGGGAGGCTTTGAGCCCTAGTGTCCTGCCGGACTTAGAGGGCCGCACTCCCTCTAACTAATTCCTGTTTCCAGCTTTATTACATAAAAAAAGCCCGGCTTTATACCGGGCTTTTTTGCAGTTCACAAAATGACTGGTCAGGAGAATTTCCACTCCTTGACCCAGTAATTGGGATCGGTGGGAACATTCGGTTTTTCTTTCAGTTCCCCCTGCAGGTACTTGTGAATGGAGGCGGCTGCCAGTTTGGCCTGCCCCATTGCCAGGATAACTGTCGATCCGCCGGTAATAGCGTCGCCGCCGGCAAAAACACCTTCCTTGCTTGTCTGGCAGGTTCCTTCATCAACCATAATAACGCCCCATTTGTTGATTCTTACCTTCTCGTCCGTTGAAGGGATAATGGGATTTACATCGCAACCGAGAGACATGACGACGGTATCGCAGTCTTCCGTAAAGAATTCTCCTGTCGGAACAGGACGTCTTCTGCCCGATTCATCGGGTTCGGAAAGTTCCATCTTTTCACATTTGATAGCCTTAACGAAGTTGTTTTCATCGGTAATGATTTCCGCCGGATTGGAGAGCCACTTCCAGTTAAGGAATTCCTGTTCCGCATGTTCCAGTTCTTCCGTCCTTGCCGGGGCCTCCTCATGAGAACGTCGGTAGTAACAGGTTGTGTCGGCACCGAGGCGTTTGGCCGTTCTAAGCACGTCCATGGCCGTATTACCTGCACCGATGACGGCTACCTTTTTGCCCTGGTAGAGGGGTGTTGTAAATTTGGGGAATTTATCTGCCTGCATGAGGTAGATCCTCGTCAGGTATTCATTGGCTGAATAAACGCCGTTGGCATTAACACCGGGTACATCGAGCATCTTGGGAAGTCCTGCACCGGAACCGATAAAGACGGCGTCAAAGCCTTCTTTATCGATAAGGTCATCAAGGGTGAGCACCTTACCGATAATCATGTTATAAACAAACTGAACGCCTAACTTTTCAAGGAAGGCCACATCTTCATCTATAATTTCAAGAGGTAATCTAAACCTGGGAATCCCGTAGACAAGAACGCCACCGGCCCTGTGGAAGGCTTCGAAGACGACAACGTCATGACCTTTAATGCGAAGTTCATAGGCAGCAGTAAGACCGGCGGGACCGGAGCCGACAATGGCCACCTTTTTTCCCGTTGTTTCAGGGATTTCCGGCAGTTCAAGGGTGCCGTGCTCTCGCTCGTAGTCGGCGGCATATCTTTCCAGGCCTCCAATGCCGACAGGGAGATTCTTTTTACCAACAATGCAGACGGCCTGGCACTGTTTATCCTGTGGGCAGACACGGCCGCATGCGGCAGGCAGGAAGTTTGTTTCCCTGATTTTTTTAGCCGCTTCAGCGGGTTTTCCCTCTTCAATGAGCTTGATAAAAGCCGGGATGTCGATGCCGACAGGGCAGCCTGTTATACAGTCAGGTTTTTTGCACTGAATGCAGCGCATTGCCTCGGCTATGGCTTCCTCTTCAGAGTAGCCGACAGGTACCTCTTCAAAGTTCTTGATCCTCTCCCCGGCAGCATGAAGGCGCATCTCCTGGAAGGGGAGGTTCATTCTCTCTTTATTGCTCAGTTCCTTGATACATTCCTCAGACATAGCTAACTCTCCTATCTATCCAGTGTTGCAAAGGCCTTCTTTTCTGCCTCAACAAACATTTTCTGTCTTTTAACAAGCTGGTCGAAATCAACTTCATGGCCGTTAAAGTCAGGGCCATGGAAGCAGGCAAACTTCGTATCTCCACCGACACTGACACGGCATGCACCGCACATTCCCGTACCATCGACCATAATGGCGTTAAGTGAAACGAAGGTTTCAATGTTGTCGGGTTTTGTCATTTTGCTGACGGCTTCCATCATGGGCACCGGACCGACGGCAAGGACGTGACTCACCTTTTCTCCGTCCATGATTTCTCTCAGGGCATCGGTAACAAAACCTTCTTTGCCTTGAGAACCGTCATTGGTGGTACAGATTACTTCGTCACAGACCTCACTCAGTTCGTCAACCATAATGAGCAGGTCTTTATTTCTTGCACCGACGATACCAATCACTTTGTTGCCCAGCTTTTTGAAATCGCGGGCAGTGGGGATGATAGCGCCCGTACCGTAACCTCCTCCGATAACGACACAGGTTCCTTCATGCTTTTTCACATGAGATCTTTCTCCCAGAGGACCGACGATATCGGCAAAGCAGTCACCCACTTTCATGTTGTTGATTTCCGTAGAGGTTTTACCTACAGCCATGACGATAATATGGATGCTTCCCTTTTCTTCATCCCAGCCGCAGATGGAGAGAGGAATACGCTCACTCAATTCATGGGGCCTGACGATGATGAACTGGCCGGCCTGCAGCTTTCTCGCAATAAAAGGGGCTTCAATAGTAAAGTGGAAGGTCCTGTCACAGAGTTCACGTTTCGTCAGAATCCTGTAAGACTGCCTGTAACGGTCGGCAAGGGTTTCAGAACCTTTACAATAGGGGAGGTAGTGTTCTGCCTCATGGCGAACAATAAAGGCATAATCCCACTCGTGTTTTTCGTCCTTGCCCAGTATGGCATTAAAGGCCTGGAAAACCTTCTTTTTCTGACCATCGTCGAGGATACCTTTTTTAAGCATCTTTCCAAGGGCCCTTGCCGCATCTTTTCTAACAAGAGGCTTTGTGTCGGAGAGAAGGGTAAATGCCGTATCGAACATTTTCAGCTTCAGCTTGTCGTCAAAGGTATCTGCCGAAAGTCTTAAGGAAAGCTTTCCCACGGCGTAAAGGGCTTCTGCCCTGACCTGGTGGTTTTTTGATTTTGCGGCCACAAGGATTTCAGCCATGGCCGTGACCACCTCTTCCGTCCTTGAATAAGAGAGCGTTTGCAGTATGTTAATGATGGCAAAGTCGTCTTCACGATTATTATTCCAGGCATGGAGAAGGACACTCACCGCCGGCGCTCCATTGAGGGCGATTGCCCTGCCTATGTGGGCCGCTGATTCAGGGTCTGCATCGATAAGCTCCCCCGCCAGCGTGGGGAGAACAGCTTCTCCGAATCTGGCGATCTGTTTTTCCGCCCGGTTTGCCAGTCTGGTCATATCCAGATTTCCGGCATGATCATGATAGAATATGGTAGTAAGCGCGGCTGTAAGATCAATCTTTTCCTCATCGGTCAGATTTTGAAGCGCTTCCACCTGGTCCAGAGCCCTGGAGATATAGTCTTCCTTGTCGATATTTATGTTGCCTATGATACTTTTAACTCTTTCTGTCATGATTATTTACCCTGAAAAAAGTTTTTTGGTTTTAAATGCTCAGCATTATAGATAAGTCATTTACAATTTTCCAGTTTTTTTTCCATATTTTTAGAGGTACCCTCCAGTGTTGCTTACAGACAAATAACGGTTTTTTCCGGGGATCGGCGTCAAAGAAGGCGGGCCAGATCTTTATAGACCTGTTCAACATTTTTTCTCAATGCTTCAAATGTTCCATTATTTTCGATGACATAATGGGCATGCTTTATTTTTTCCCGAAAGGGAAGCTGGGAAGCCATACGGAGTTTTGCCTCCTTCCTGGTAATTCCGTCCCTTTTAATGATGCGATCGATGATTTGATTTTCATTGGCGCCGACAACAATGATTTTGTCTGCATTTTTGTGATTTCCACTTTCAATAAGAAGGGCGGCATTGACAACGACCAGCGCATGAGGATCTTCCTTTTCCATGAGTCGTGCCAGTCTCAATTCTTCGTCAATAACTTTTGGATGAATGATGGAATTGAGGACTTCTCTTTTGCCTGCATCTTCAAAAACTATCCTGCCCAGTTTTTTCCGGTCTAAAGTACCGTCTTCCAGGAGGATATCATTGCCGAAAAAGTGAACGATTTCCTGCCAGGCAGGTTTCCCCTTTTCCACCAGTTCCCTGCAAATAATATCTGCATCGATGATCCTGGCGCCAAACTCCTCCAGTATCCGGGCAATACTGTTTTTCCCGGAGGCTATTCCTCCTGTAAGGCCGACTAAAAGCACCTTTTGCTCCGGGGGGCATAAACGATGTTTAGATTTCTTCCATACATTCGAAATGATAATAAAATAATGATGAGAGGGGACACTAAAGCACACCCCGGGCAAGGCAAACCTTGTTCTTGCCGCTTTCCTTGGCCTGGTACATGGCTGTATCGGCCGCCCGGACGAGCCCTTCCTCGGCTTCAGTGACGCTCTTTTTTTGTCCCACGTTGGCCTGGAGAGAGGCAACACCGACACTGCAGGAAATAAGTCCGCTAATATTGAGCGGGGGATTGTCAGCGCCGTTTCTTTCTTTTAAAAAGGTATTCGATGCAATGGCCTCCCTGATTTTTTCGGCATGCTTCCCGGCCTCTTCCAGTGAAAGACCGGGAAGGATAATGACATATTCGTCTCCGCCGTATCTTGCAGGAAAGCAGTCGATGCCGATAAGCACATCTTCTACAAGGATTGCCACTTCTTTAAGGGTCCTGCTTCCCGCCAGGTGCCCGTAGGTGTCATTTACATCCTTAAAATGGTCAAGGTCAAAAAATATGAGCGACAGTTCGCCACCTTCTTCACGAACCCTGCTTATTTCAACGGCAAGCCTGTCATAGAAATACCTGTCATTAAAAAGCCCCGTCAGGTTGTCTCGTTTGGAGAGGTCCTCAAACCTTCTTGCATCGAGGGCATTGGCGATGAGTGTGGATGTGTATTTTGCGAAAACATCGAGAATGGCCAGGTCCTTTTCGTCGAAATTCCCCTTTTCCTTCCTGTTGATAAGCTCTATTATGCCGATTACCGAACTATCCCTTTTTATGGGCAGAGCAATGATCGACCTGGACCGGTATTTAATTTTCTTGTCGATACCGGAAAAAAATTTAGCATCTTTATTGACATCTTCACTCAAATAGGGTCGGCCCATTCTGTAGGTTTCTCCTACAATGCCGACATTGTCAGGGAGTGAATTTCCTACCAGCGACTCTGAGCCCGGACCGAAACAGGCTACGAAAAAGAGCTTTCCCTCTTTATCTTTGCGAAGCTTGGGGAGGGGGTCGTCGATCAGTATGGAGCCCGCCTCAGAGGGGACGAATTCATTGGCCCTGTAGAGTATTTCCCTCAAAACTTCCCCGAGATCGATCTCTTTGGCGAAATGCCTCCCCTTGCTTTTTCTCTGGAGGATCCTGTTTATAATCGATCTGTCGGATATGTGTATTTCCATATCAAGGGACCTTTTTTTGCAGATGGCTTTCTTTAATCATTAGAATTGCCCCCTGGCGCCCTGAATGTTTTCCGTCACGCCTGTAGGAATAAAAGAGATCGCTCCGGCAGCAGGTGCATAGTTGCAGTTCATCTATATTATCCTGTATTAATCCGACATTCAAGAGTTGCAGGCGGTTTGCCCGGGCAAGGTCGAACATCCATCGGTCATTTTTCCCCTCTGCGGGAGATATAAATGAATGGAGTGTTTCAGGGTGATATGAATTCAGTCCTTCAAAGGCTGATACAAGAGGATGGTCAACTTCGTAGCAGCAGGGTCCGATTGCCGGTCCTATGGCAGCGATAATATGGGCGGGGTCCGATTTAAATCGCTCTTTCATTTTTGTGACGGTTTTTTCTGCGATTTGCAGGGACGTTCCCTTCCAGCCCGCATGAATGGCTGCGATAACAGATTTTACAGGATCATAAAGGAGCAGGGGGAGACAATCTGCCGTAAGAATAACGATTGCCTTTTCCTTGTTTGAAGTAATGATTGCATCGAAAGGATAGTGACTTTCATGGGATTTAATATCATCGGCAACAAGGACATTATTTCCGTGAACCTGATCGAGAAAAAAAGGGGGTGAGTCTATAGAGAGAAAAAGGTTAAGCCTTTCAATATTTTTTTTTACATTATTCTTCTCGTCTCCTGTTTTGCAGGAAAGGTTGAGAGAGTCGAAGGGCGCCTTACTGTAACCGCCTGTTCTTGTTGAAAAGGCATGAATGATCTGAGAATGGTTTTTAAAAAGGGGCGCTTCGAGAAGCAGAGGCGCTTTATTCGGTTCCGGTGATGATATTATTTTTTTGTTTTTTTCAGTATGCATCAGACCTGAGATTCCAGTAAATCGATTATGTTCTGTATATCCCGGGGCAGTTGAGAGTGAAACTCCATATACTCGCCGCTAACAGGGTGGTTAAAGCCGAGCGCCCATGCATGAAGCGCCTGGCGCTTCATCGCTTTGACTTTGTCCCTGATGGCCTTGTTCTTTATCTCCCCCGCCCTGCCTGAACTGCCGTAGGTCTGGTCTCCTGCGACGGCATGTCCCTTGTTGGAAAGGTGTACCCTGATCTGGTGCGTCCGCCCTGTTTCAAGGGTAAGCTCTACCAGTGAAAGCCCCTCATAGGCCTTTAACAGCGTCCAGTGAGTTACCGCCCTTCGGCCCCCTTTGACGGGGGCAATCTTTTTTCTCTCCCCGGGGTGTCTTCCCAGGGGTTCATCAATGGTCCCTTTCTGAGCCATCACACCGTATACGAGCGCTTTGTATTTTCTCAAAATACTGTGGGCCTTGAATTGTGCTGCCATTTTGTTGTGGGCCTCATCATTCTTTGTGACAATCATAACACCGGAGGTGTCTTTGTCAAGGCGATGCACTATGCCGGGCCTTAACTTGCCGCCCACACCTGAAAGATCGCTGCAATGATAAAGGAGGGCATTGACAAGCGTTCCTCCCGAATGGCCTGCCGCGGGATGAACGACCATGCCGGCTTCTTTATCGATAACAATAATGGCGTTGTCTTCAAAGAGGACCCTCATGTCCAGGTTTTCAGGCAGCGCTTCAAGAGGTTCAGCTTCAGGGATGGTAAGTTCAATAACTTCGCCCCCTTTGAGCTTGAGACTGCTTTTTACGGTAGAGTGGGGTGAAATATGGATAAATCCGTCTTTGATGAGATGTTTGATTCTGTTTCTTGAAAGGGAGGGGATTTTTGATGCGAGGAAATGGTCCAGCCTGTTTCCCGCACTTTCAGGGCCGACTTCAATGAGGGCCCTTTCGGCGTTACTTCCAGATATCTGACTCGATCCTTCCGCTTTGTTTGATAAGGACATCGACTATTGCAAGATCATAGAAATTATGTTTTTCGAGGATATCGGGAGATACTCTCGAATTATAGAGTTTTCTCCCCTCATCGAGCTCTTCTTCGAGGATTTCAAAGAGGTTGTCCTTTTGAATGCCCTCCTGGACCTTTGCCTGATTGTAAAGTGCAACGTCTGATACGATAGCTCTCGAAAGTCTTCTTGCCGCTTCCGGGTCATCAATGAGTGCCAATGCTTACCTCCTTATCTTGCTATTAGGACTTTTTAAAACAAAAAGCGTTTGCAGTCAAGCGATTAATTGAAAAACCTAATGAAGCAGACCTGAGAAACTTTCTTTTTTTTCGCCACTTTCCCGTGAAAAATTCAAAGGGTTTTTCACAAAGGTGTTCCTGCAATTTTTGCAGAGGAGAAAGACCATTTCCTGATGAATATCATTTTCAAGTGTTTCAGGCGCTGACTTTTCAATTTGTCTGATCAGACTTTCGAGGTCATCGGCGCCGGCTTCATCGTCACTGCCTGTATGACCGTCAAAATCGGCAAGCACCTTTATCCTGACAATATATTTGAGGCTGCCTTCATAAAAGTTTTTAACGCATTTGCTGCAACATTGATTGCTCATAGGCGGTCTCTCCGGGTTTTTATGGACGCTCTAATAATTCATGCCTCCTGTCTAAAGGTTCAAAAAATCCGCCTTCTGCGTTAAAAAAATTACCTGCAGGCTGAGCTGTAATTTTTGTCTTGAACTGAATTTTTTGATCCCTTAACAGGCTCGCCCCGTATTATTAGAGATTCCCTTTATAAGAAGATTATCATAGTTTGACTCAATAGAAAATGAAAAGCATGACAAGTGGTTCAATTGGGAGTTATGGAGGTGTGAAAAAAGGCAGCCATTAAAAATATTTTACTCCCTTTTAAAAAATTAATAAGGGCTGCCGGGGAGATTTTTACATCTCCTCGACGGATATTATATTGTTTGTATTGATGGCAACAAATTTTTTATGCTGCTTTTCACTCTGTTCGCCATCGAAAACGATGGCATCGGTAAGGGCAATAAACTTTTCCTTGCTGTTTAACAGGTCGAGGGTCCTGAATGTTTCCGCCTTGGAAAGGGAGCCGTATATGACGCTTCTCGTTGTCGTTACCCTTACCTCTACCTTGCCTTTTTTTATGGGGGCCATTTATTTCCCTTTGCCGCGCTTGATAGAATCACCGCTATGTGTTGTCATGTTCCTGCTCTCTCTCTGATTCAAGCTTTTTCAGTAAAGCAATGCCGCCTTCGAGCACATTCCTGGTGACCAGTTCTTCTGCTTTTTCCGCGTTCCTTTCCCTGAAGACCTGTATGATTTCTTCATGGGTTTTTACGGCTTGAGAGAACCTGCCGTCTATACCAAGGGACGTAAGGCGAAAACGCTTGAAAGGTTCCATGAGGTGGCAGTTAAGCTGATAAAGGTGGTCATTGTCACTCGCCTTGAGGAATACATCATGAAACTGGTTGTGAATTTTAAAAAACCGTCCTACCGATTTTTCATTGGACAAGGTCATTGATTTTAACTGGTCATTTATCTCTTTAAGCCTGTCTATTGCCGCATCAGACATATTTTTTGTAGCAAGCCTGGCGGCAAGCCCTTCCAGGGTAGCCTTGATTTCATAAATGTCTTTAATGTCCTTTGGGGAGTATTCACTGACAACGGCGCCCCTTCGCGGCATAACCTTGAGGAACCCTTCCGACTCAAGAATCTGTATGGCTTCCCTGAGGGGGGTCCTGCTGATACCCAACTCATCGGCAAGTTTGGTTTCACAAATTTTCTCACCGGGCTTAAGTTCGCCAACAGCGATAGCCTCCTTAATGGAATCGACAATCTGTTCCTTTAAGGTTTTTCGCTTTTCAATGGCATGTTTTACCCTTTTCATGGAGAATTCCTTCTAAAAAACATTTGGTTAAGAGTTTATAGCAGTATAATTATTAAAGTCAAACCATTTTTATGGCCTGGAAGAGAGACTTTATGCCTGTAATTCAAGGCCTTTAGCAGATAAAAGCATCTTTTCCGACGGACTGTGGGCAGCAAAAAAAGAGGACTTTTTTTTGTTCCGTCCTCCTCTTTTTTATCTGC
This sequence comes from Deltaproteobacteria bacterium, assembly GCA_029860075.1. Taxonomy (NCBI): domain Bacteria; kingdom Pseudomonadati; phylum Myxococcota; class Myxococcia; species Deltaproteobacteria bacterium. The sequence goes on from JAOUBX010000005.1 coordinate 15,766, forward strand.
TATGGCCTTGAAATTATTATTAATCATATCCTTTGACATCTGATGCGGGGCTGATATTATATTTTATAGGAATGCTTTTTTGAAGTTTTGACAAAAAGTCTGGTTTTAGATAAATGTAAACTTTAAAGCAGCGGGGTGAGCCGATGTTCTGCGAGGGAGGGAAGAGGGCCGGCAATGAGGCAATGACAGACTGCTTTCTCTATGCCGTCCTTGCCTTCGCCCTCCTGTTTTATCTCTACCTTGCCGGAACTTACCTCGAACTTTTTCACCAGATAATTCTCGGTTGGGGTCTTCTCGGCCTGACAATCGTACTGGGAAAGAAAAAGTTATTCAAAAAGCAGCCCTGGCGGACAGTCTATCTGCTCATAGCCCTCTTTATATCTCTCAGGTACTGGTTCTGGAGAAGCTTTGAAACCCTCATTTATACGGGGCCTTTTGATTTTACGGCCATGATGATTCTCTACCTGGCTGAAAGTTACGCCATTATGGTGCATGTTCTGGGCATGTTTATCTGCCTCTGGCCGCTGGAGCGTAAAATTATGCCGCTCCCTGAAGATGAGTCCCTCCTTCCCTTTGTTGACATATTTATTCCCACTTACAATGAACCTCTGCAGATCGTTCAGATTACCGTTGCGGCAGCAACACAGGTCGATTACCCGAAAGATAAGCTTAACATATACATACTCGATGACGGCGGGACCGTTGCCAGAAGGAATAATCCCGAACTCTCCTCTATTTCATGGGAAAGGTACTATAGCTTCAGGCGCATGGCAAAGGAATTCGGTGTTAACTATATTACAAGGGAGACCAACAGCCATGCCAAGTCGGGCAATGTTAACCATGCCTTAAGGTTCAGCAGCGGCGACCTTATCCTCATGCTGGACTGTGATCATGTGCCCACAAGAGATATTCTGAAAAATACGGTGGCCTATTTTCTGAAAGATGAAAAACTGGCCCTTGTGCAGACGCCCCATTTTTTCATCAATCCCGATCCCATCGAAAAAAACCTGCAGACTTTTAGTGATGCGCCCAGTGAGAATGAAATGTTTTACCGCGGCATACATCCCGGTCTCGATTTCTGGAACGCAAGCTATTTCTGTGGTTCCGCTGCCATTCTCAGGCGAAGCTGCCTCGAAGAGATAGGGGGCATGTCCGTCGATACCATTACGGAAGATGCCGAGACTTCCCTTGTTTTGCATCACAGGGGTTACAACAGCGTGTTTATCGACTGGCCCATGGTTTGCGGGCTCTCTCCTGAAACCTTTGACGATTTTATTATCCAGAGAAGCCGATGGGCCCAGGGTATGCTGCAAATATTTATTATCGAATACCCCCATCTGGTGAGAGGTCTCAAACTGCAGCAGGCTCTTTGCTACTTCAACTCCTCTCTCTTCTGGTTTTTCGGTTTTTCAAGGGTCATTTTTTATCTGGCGCCGGCTTCCTTTCTTATTATGGGTCTCAAGGTTTATAATGCTTCCGTCTTGCAGGTTCTTGTCTATGCCGTTCCCCATCTCTGCGCAAGCGTCGTTCTCATGAACTATCTCTACGGCAGGTACCGGTGGCCCCTCTTTTCCGAACTTTATGAAAGTGTTCAATCCATTTTTCTCATTCCCCCTGTGACGGGAACCATCATGAATCCCAGGTCTCCCACCTTCAAGGTAACACCCAAGGGCGCTCATGTGGATGTTGATTTTCTGAGTCCTTTTGCAGCCCCCTTTTACTTGATGTTTGTTGTCGCCCTGGCAGGTATTCCCATTGCCGTCGTCAAGTGGTTTAACTATCCTCTCTACAGGGATGTTATTGCCGTTACTTTTTTCTGGACTTTTTTTAATGTTTTAATGGCTCTTGCCTCACTGGGCGCCTTCTGGGAAAGAAGGCAACTGCGCGGTTCTCACCGTGTCTGGACAAAGGGGCAGGTGCTGGCATTTTCGCCACGGTTAAATACCCACATAGAAGGGATGATGGAGGATATTTCCCTTACAGGCATAGGACTTGTCGTGCCTTCTCCCTGTCCCCTGGCCGAGGGGGAAGACGTCTGGTTTGAACTGCATGACAGCTATGATGAAGCGTACCATTTTCATACCAGGATACAGCGTGTCATCGATAAGGGAGATGAAGTTTTTTGCGGATGTGAATTTCTGGTGGAAAAGCATGATTACCAGCAGATCGTCAGGTTCGTTTATGGCGACAGCATGCGGTGGATGAATCTGTGGGACAGGAAATCGAAACCGGCAGGGCCTTTCTGGACGCTTCTCTATTTTATAAAAATGGGTTACAGGGGAAGCAAGGAGAGCTTCAAAGGCCTTTATGCTCTTGCCGTTGCTTTTACAAGAGATTATTTCCGGCCCTTTATTGAGAGCAGGTTAAGAAAAATAAAAAAAATAAGGCTGCACTTGAGTTAGGGATTTGTTCATGGTAGAAGTTAATTAGTAAAGTAATCATATTGATACTAAAAAAAGAGGGCGCCATGCTTAAAAAATATATTTATTTCATATTAATTATGGTTTTTTCTGCCGGCAACCTTTATGCAGAGGTGCTGGACGTTCCTTTATACAAGATTGCCCGGGTCAAGGCCGTTGATCTGAAATGTATCACCGATGAATACAGTGTGACCCTTTCCATTCCGGAACGATGGCATGTGGAAAGCGCAAGCATCATGTTTCCTTACATGAATTCAACGGCCCTTTTAAAAGACAAGTCGAGCATCCTTGTGAAACTTAACGGTTACCCGCTCAAACAGATCAACCTCGACCCTCATGTGCCGGAAGGGACGGCCAGGGTTACCCTCCCTGTCCGTCTTATCGAATCCGGTTATAATACCATTACTTTCAGCGCAAGCCAGCACTACACGCTTAAATGCGAAAAACCCTGCGCTGCAGATTTATGGACGACTCTCAAGCTTGACCGGGCGCGGGCAAAGATTGAATACAGCTTAAAACCTGTCCCCCTTAAACTCTCTGCCCTATCGAACTTTCTTTTTGATCCCAAAATTTTACCTGCCGGAAAGGTCAACTTTGTTATTGAAGATACCTCTTTGGTTCAGATGGGAGGTATTGTTGCTTCGGGCATTGCGAGACGTTTCGATTACAGGAAGGCGCTTTTTACCGTTTCTGCCGGTTTAAAGCCCGGTGTGGATAATGTTCTTGTGGGGAAAAAAGCATTTGTCGAGACTTTTCTCCAAAACAGGGGCATCCGGTTTAAAGGGCGGGAAGGGTCTTTATTAAAAATCATGCACCTGCCTGAAAAAGAAAAAAAGGAGGCCCTGCTAGGTGAAGAGGAGAGTATGACCGACAGCGCTCATGCCCTCATTGTCGTCTCGGGAGTGGATGAGAGCCAGATTAAGCTGGCCGCCATGACCATGGCCATTATGTCTATCCCCTATCCCGATACGGATGAAATGATTGCCCTGGAATTCAGTTTGCCCGATATTGCCCAGTATGGAGGCCGCTCTGTCCTGACGCCTGACAAGGTATACGATTTCAAGACCCTCAATTTCGGTACGCAGACCTTCAAGGGAATCAATCCTGCGCCTGCTGAAATCAGTTTTCGTCTCCCGGCGGATTTCTTTGTCCGTCAGAATATGTATGCCGACATATCGTTAAGTTATACCTACGGTTCCAGGATGCGGGGAGACTCTGTTCTTAATGTCTCCATAAATGACAGGAATATCAGGGCCATTCCTCTCGATAATGAAAGGGGAGATCTTATCGAAGGCTACAGGATGACTATTCCCACCTATCTCTTCAAGCCGGGAACGAATACCATCAAATTAACACCGATACTGACACCCTCTGTTGCCAATGACTGTGAGCTTATTCAGACAGAGAATCTCTTTCTCACGGTTCTTGAGGAATCTTATATAAAATTTCCTCCCATGCCTCACCTGGTCAAGCTTCCCAGGCTCGATCTTTTTCTGCTCAATGGCTTCCCTTTTACCCGCTGGCCTGACGGCTATGAGTCTCTCATCTATGTTGCCGACAGGGACACCCGCTCCATTGCATCGGCTTACAATATTATGGGCATGCTGACCCAGAAAAACGGTTATCCCCTCTTTGCAATGGATATTGTTTTCGATGAACCCGCAGGTTGGGATGGTGAAATATTTACTGTCGGCAGGAGCGATGCCATTCCTGATAATATTGCCAGGGCCGTGCCTTTTAATGTGAATGGCGAAACAAGCGTTCCCTATCCCGTTGTAAGGAGCTGGGAAGGGGAAGAGCAGATTGCCTTTAGCCGGCAAAAAAGCAGTCTCGGCACGGACAAGGGGGTTTTCATGCAGTTCCAGTCTCCCTACAGGGAAGGACGGACCATGATGGTTGCCACGGCAACGACATCGCAAGGGGTATATGGGCTGACGGAAGCGCTTCTTGATTATGGTGTACAGGCGAAGATCAAGGGTGATGTGGCTCTCATTGAACTCGACCCTCCTGACTACCTGGTTTATCCCTTAAAAGTGGGGGAAGATTATTTTACCGGAAAGTCAGGCCAAATATCGAAGATTGATTTTTACCTCCACTCCTATCCTTACCTTTACCACCTTTCGCTGGGTATAACGATTCTTGTGCTTGCTCTGGTGACTTTCTACTTCCTGAGAAGGTACTGGAAAAAGAGGATGAAATATGAAAGCAAGGAGACTCATTAATGCCTGTTCCCTTCTGCTCCTGCTTGTTTTTTCTGTTCCTGCCGGAGGGGGGGAAGATCCCCTCTGGGCGTCTTACAAAACAAAATTTATTCGTCATGATGGTCGCATTGTTGATTACGGGCAGGAAAAGTCGAGTCATTCCGAAGGCCAGGGGTATGGTTTGCTCCTGGCTCTGGCCTACGATGACAGGGAGACTTTCAACAGGGTATGGAAGTGGACCAAAAATAACCTTGCTGTAAGGGCTGATGGTCTCTTTGCCTGGCACTGGGGCAAAAGGCATGACGGGAATTGGGACGTTCTCGATTACAACAATGCCACAGACGGGGATATTCTCATTGCCTATGCCCTTTTAAAGGCGGGGCAAAGGTGGAAGTCAGGTGACTATACTGCAGGAGGGCTTAAAATTGTAAAGGCCCTCAAAGAAGAACTCCTTTTTATCTGGCAGGGGCGCAGCCTTCTTCTACCGGGCTATAAAGGGTTTGTCAAAGATAAAACCTATACGGTAAATCCTTCCTACTTCATCTTTCCTGCCTTTCGCCTCTTTGCCGGCTTTGATGATAAAAAATTGTGGAACAAGATCTACGGTGATTCCCTCTTTATTCTGGAAAAGGCGAGTTTTGGCAAGTTCGGCCTGCCCGGTGACTGGGTAAAGCTCGATAAATCGGGCATATCTCCCTATACGGAAAAAAGCCCCTTTTTCGGCTATGGCGCTGTTCGCACTTTTCTTTATCTTTCCTCTGAAACAGGCCCCCCATTTCCCGAGGGACTGAAAAAAATTCTGGCCCTCTATAAAAAAATAGGTTACCTTCCTTTGATGATTGATATTGAACGGGAGAGTGTGTCCCTTAAACCGGCGACGGCCGGTTTTTATTCCATCTATGCGCTTGCTGCCCGAAAGAGCGGTAATGTGCGCCTGTCGAAAAAATTATTGAAGGATGCAAAAGAAAAACTTTCAAAAGAGGGCAATTCATATTACTCTTATACGCTGTACCTGCTCGCCAATAATGAGAAAGTTTTTCGATAAAAGTCATTGAATTTTAAAGGGTTTAAGTTTTTTCCAGGAAATATTCTCCTCCTGACAGCAGTCTTTTTTTGTCTGTTTGTACCCGGTTGCAGGCATATGTCCAGGATCGCCGAAATTATTCTCGATCCCCCGCCTGATTTTACCTGGAGCGCGCCTTCGGCAACAGTCTGGACTTTCAGTAATCGCTATGAGCCTTTTGAACCCTCTATGGGCAGGGGAAAGTTGACTTTCCGCGATCAAAAGGGGACGGAATGGGGGTTTGCCAAAACGCGATTCGAGACAACAAGCTATTTCGGCCTGCCGCCGCTTCCCGGCGGTGATGCACAGGTAATGGCCTTTCCTGCCGCCCGAAAGGACGAGGGTTATCTCCTCACTCACGGCGCGCCGCCTAATGGTGTTTTTGCAGGGCAGGGCTTTCTTTCCAATTACACGCTTGTCATGGATCTCCTCTGGCCCAGGGAAAGCCAGCAGCAATATCGCGCTTTATATCAAAGGGATCCGGAAAATAAAGATGACGCCGAAATGTTCATCCATGACTCCAGGCAAAACGGTATCGGCATTAACAGTGTTTACCATGGGAAACTAATGGCTAACCGCTGGCACAGGGTTGCCATCTCTGTTCAGGCGGCAAGCGGAGCGGGAGGGGTGGGGCAGATGCATAAATTTATTGACGGCCGCTTTGTCGGCGGTCACGGGACAGATAGTGCGGGACCTGTCAGCAGGTGGGCGCTGGGGCCGGAGTTTTTGCTTTTTACAGATAACGACGGCGAGACGATGCCCGGTTATGTGTCCAGTATCTATTTTATTGACAGGAACCTTTCCATGGAAGAAATCGCCTTGCTCGGCAGACCTCATGCGGGCGGGGCAAATATACCGGGTCCCCTGCTGCAGAAAAAGAGGGAAAAACTGCCGCGTTCAGTTGATATTATCGCTCATCGCGGGGATTCCTGCTGCTCACCGGAAAATACGCTTATTGCCATTAGACGGGCTTTCGACAGGGGAGCGTCAGCTGTTGAAGTTGATATTCAGTGGTCTGCTGACGGCACCATTGTTCTTATGCATGATGAAACTGTCGACAGAACAACAAACGGCAAAGGGAAGGTTGTGGCGCTTACCCTGGAAAAATTGAAAAGTTTCGATGCGGGATCGTGGTTCGGTTTTAATTTCAGAGGGGAAAAAATACCCACATTGACAGAGGCCCTTTTAGAGGCAAAGGGGCGTGGTAAGCTTATTCTCGACGTAAAGGGCCATAAAATGGGCGCAGCAATTAAAGGCGCCCTTAAAGAGGCGGGAGTTGGTCCTGAAGCTGTTTATATCTGGCTAAACGAGGCAAGCAAGGCCTTTGATGATTTTCAAAAATATCTTCCCGGAACGGGGATACTCTGGGGTGGCATGCCGGACTCTTTTGATGAAAGTACTTTTTATGAATTAAAGAAAAAAGGAATTGTCGGCTTTGATATCGACCCTTCAGACAAAAAGGTGAGCAAACCGTTTGTTATGGCCGCCCAAAAAGCGGGGTTTTATGTCTCACTCTATACGATTAATGATCCTCAGGGGATGAGGGAATCCGCCTGGCTCGGTGTTGATGCCATAGAGACGGATTTTCCCGCTGTGCTCAAGGACATGCTGCCCTGATTAAGGGAACATGGTTTCTTCTTCGTTTTTTTCTCTGCCCTGCTACCCTTTGTTAATCAACAATCTGCAACCAGCAACCGTTCCCCTCCCCTCACTTCTCCATTAAATCCCAGTAATAATACCAGCCAAAATAGTATTGTGCCGTATCCTGCCGTTCATTGAGTTTTGGGTACTCCTCCCAATAGTAGCTTATGCCGGCCTTGAAGTAGGATTTGCTGAACTCGAGACCGACGGAAGGCCCCTGAGAGTTAAAATAGTCCTCTTCCTTTGTTCTGCCACGATAACTGTATTTAAGATAAGTGTCGACCATAATGCCGCCGGGAAGCGTAAACCAGTCAATGCCCTGCTGAATCCAGCCCATAGCGCTTGATCCCGTAATGCCATTACCGTCATGAGAGAGTTTTCCCCAGGTAGAGAAGGGAAAGGCCATGACAAAAAAGCCGGAATCCTTTGCCTTTAAATCTCTTGTATAATACCAGCCGAAGGTAACTTCGTATCCTTCCTCATCCTTGTCTTTCCTTTCAAGTTCGGGATATTTGAGCCAGTAGTAATTGACGCCGAGATCGAAGTAAGATTTTTCAAAATTAAGCCCCACCGATGGTCCTCTCACATCATAGTAGTCTTCTTTTTTCGTCCTGTCCCGAACACTATATTCTGCATAGGTATTGACCATAATGTTACCGGGAAGTTTGACCCAGTCAATGCCCTGCTGAATCCAGCCCATACCGCCTGACCCGGTAAGTCCATGAATATCATGGCTTAAGAAGACCCAGTTTGCGCCGGGAAGTCCCTCAATCGCTTTTGACGGAAGAGGGAGAAAAAAAAGGGACAGCGTGAGCCCCAGGAAAAGGCTAATGAAAAATCGTGATTTTCTTCTTTCCATCTTAAACCTCGAGCGGCTTTCCAGGTAATCGGTTTTTTTAACACTGCCCATATCGTAATTATCACGCAAAGATGTTAAGATGGCAAGGCGGCAAAGGATAATAGCAAATAAAGAATATCAGTTAACAGGCAGTTCGATCCATTTCTTTTCCTTGCCGAAAATGAGATGTTTGCGGTCCGGCTTTATAACAAGCGCTCCCTCATTTTCTGCAACGAAGGCCGTATAGATAACATTATTTATTATGTAATCACTATTGTACTCTTCCGGGCCGAAGGGGCTGTATTCAAAAAGTGACGCCAGAACCGATGAAAGGGCCATGTAACTGACAGGTTTTGAGACGATTCTCTGGTAGATGGCCTTTTCCTTAAATCCCTTGCCGATAAATTTAATGGCCAGCGGGCCCTTTGTTATCTGTGGAAGGGGGATGTCTCTGAGTCCCTCCATCTGGATTTTCGCACCCTTTAGCGCCATGCCGTGTTCGGACACAAAGAAAATAACAACATTTCTATGGGATGCCTCCAGTTTGTCAAAAAATTGCCTGAGTTCCTTGAGCAATTTGGTGAGAAAGGCGCTGTAGACAACTTTCCTGTCAATTTTCCACCACTCCTCTTTTTTCGGGTACCATGTGGAGCCCTCGTGGAGGGTGACGGAATTGTAATAGAGGGCAGCCCTCTTGGCGGCAGAGTTCTCCCTCAGGTTGCGCCACTTTTCGAGAGTAGCATAATCGTCATAAATAAGTGAGCCGTCAAACATAACTTCCCCGGCGGGGAGGTCCTGAGATGGCATAAGAGAAGTACCCAAACGGCCGTACTCTTTTGCTTCAGCGGCAAAGTTTCCGTACTTGCCGTCATGATTGGAAGCAAAGTAGCTTTCAAAGCCGACTTTTTCAAGGTTGGGGAAAAGGTAGCAGGAATCCTCTGATTCTTCATAAACGTCTTCGTGCCTTGGCTGGCCGCAGGTTGATTTTAGAAGGCGCAGTATGGATGGTCCGCTGTAGGACGTAACCGTATTAAAGTCGGTAAAGACAAGGTGAAACTCTTTGAAAAAGGATTTCCACTCCAGCGAAACTTCCTTGAGATCGTCCCAGGAGAGGGAACAGATGTGAAGAAAAATAATATCAAAAGGCTCATTGGGAGGATCAATTTTTTTAAAATTGATCCTTCGCTCGCTTTCGGAAGCAAAAAAAGCATCGGCATATTTTTGCGGGTCTTTTTCCCAAATGATCTCCCGCTCGTTCTTTTGTTTGGCTTCCGTTATATAATCGTTCAATTTTGAGGACGCGCTTTTTTCAGAGGCGCTCTTGTCCTCTCCGGCTTCCAGGCTGGCCAGCGGCCTTACCTCCTTGATAATTGCGCCGGGGGCAAGTCCCTTTGATGTGCTTTCCTTCTGTTCCGCATTGAGTACGCCAATGAGAGGGCTCATTATGATGAGGGTCAGGGTAAGGGGGGTAAGGGCTTTCCCCTTTCCTACGGCAAAAGAGACGGTCAGGATCACGACAATAATGAGCATGTCCCCGTTGATAAAATAACGCATGAGAAAGGAGAGGATATATTCACCTGTGGGAATCCCCTGCTCCGACAGACGGGCGAATCCTTCCAGGGGAGGAGGGAGCCATGATTCTTTCCATAAAAGGCCAAGAGCGATAATGACAGACAGGCCCTGTTTCGCTATTGTCATTTGCGTTGAAAATTTACGTTCTTTTGGAACAGGCAATAATAAAAAGAGAACAAAGAGAATGTTGCTAAGGAGATAAAAGCGGATAAAGTGTCTTGAGTAGAGATAGAGTTTTGCAAGGAAATAAAAATTCCACAGACCCATTTTAAAATTTAGCGGATTAATTATTTTTTATCCTCTTTTTTAGTGTCTGTCGCTGAGTGCGTTAAAGACCTTTTTTCACTTTCAGGCTGGAACTGCTTTATTATGGAACCTCCCTTCATGAGGAGGAAGACGACAAGGAAGGGGATGAGGGCCAGCAGCAGCAGTTTAAGGAGAGGGGGCATCCCCTTTTTTTTCTCTGCCCCTTCCGCTTTTTGCCCTGTAGCAACGGCTTTTTTATCTGCTTCTATTTCGTCTGTTTTCCAGAAAACCTTGTAAATCTTGAAGGGATCTTTTTTTCCCTTAAGGGTTGTCGTTTTTATAAAACGGCAATAGACGGCTGTTTTATCGGCCATTGCATTATAGGCGCTTTCCGAAATATAGATTTCACCGGCATTAGCCGATGATTCAAAACGGGACGCCACGTTAACGACATCGCCGTAAATATCGTTTTGTTCAACAATTCCTTCACCTGTATTAATGCCTATCCTGACCAGTATGGGGGCGCTGAATTTCTTTTCCAGATTCATCTTGTCGATGGTTTCCTGGAACTGGCTGGCAGCAATGACGGCGCTCTGGGCATCGGGAAAGTAGCTCATGGTGCCGTCACCCATGGTTTTTACCAGTACGCCGTTGTTATTGCTGATAATCGGTTTGAGAGCGTCATTATGCTGCTTGAGCATCATGCGGGTCGCCAGGTCGCCCTGAGTTTCCGTGATGGTTGTGGACCCCTTCAGGTCGGTAAACATGACGGTAATGACTCTGGTGAACTTTTCCTTGAAAAGGGAGTCCATCTTTACCCTTTCATCAAGGTAGCTTTCTATATCAGGGGTTTTTTTGCCGGGGCTTTTATCCCTTTCATCTTTCGCCATTTTTGGTTCCCTCCCATCAGGCCTATATTACATTTCTAGTTCTTTTGCAGCAGCTTGTCAAGGAACTTTTCAGGTTGATGGTGAGGGTGCATTGGATCTCGCTTAGGGTAAATATGGGGTATTTGTCACATTTATCATTATTTTTTCTGAAAAAAATGTTAAATAGCAATATATGTCGCATATTGAGCAATATATGTCGCGACAAAAAAATAGTAATATGGTATGAAGTACTGATTGCACGTATGATGTTGTAGGAGAAAAACTGGTTATGTTGTAGGAGAACATGAAGATTCTTATTGTTGATGATGTAAGGATGTCAATCGAAATGGGGAAATCTTTTCTGGAAAGTTCGGGCTGTGAGGTAATCTCGGCCGGTAATGGGCAGGAAGGCCTTGAGAGGGTCATTAATGATCATCCCGATCTTGTTATTACGGACCTGCACATGCCTAAAATGAGCGGAACCGATTTGTGCCGGTCCATTAAGGAGAATCCGGATCTTAAGGATTTACCTGTTGTTATTCTTACCTCAGACAGTAATGAGGAAAATCTTGAAGCGTGCCATAATGCCGGATGTAATGGTATACTCAAAAAACCCTACAATAAAAGTGAGATTATTGAAAGTGTCAGACAATATATTAAGATTATATGCAGGAAGCATAACAGGGCATCTGTCGATTTTGATGTTTTTTATAATTATAATGGTATCAATTGTTCTGAAAAAGTGACCGATATCAGTTTGGGCGGTATGTTTGTCCGGTCGGACAGGCCCCCTCCCATCGATTCAACAATCAGCTTTTCGCTCCTGATAGAGAGAGAGATGAGTGAAATCAGTGTGAAGGGACGGGTCGTTAGAACAGTTATAGGAATGAATTCTTCTTACTATGAAGAACCAGGTATGGGAATCATGTTTGAAAGCCCGCCTCCGGAACTGCTTTCTATCATCAGTAAGCTTGCAGGAGATGGTGATAAAAAATAATCAGGAAAAAAGGAAGCTATGGAAACAAATATTATGATGGAACCAATGGAAGACGCTAATATGGCAAGACCGGCTATTTTGATAGTCGATGATGAGAAGAGACTATTAAAAAGTCTTGCAAGGCTCCTGGAAGATTCTTTCCAGGTGCATACCGCTTCAGGGGTGGAAGAAGGACTTTCTATTCTTGACAGGGAAGCTATTTCTCTGGCGCTTCTCGATATTAACATGCCGGGAATGACCGGTGTCGATATGCTGAAAAAAATAAGGCAGGAGATGATGGACCTTAAAGTGATCATGATGACGGGACGCCGTGATTATGAGTCCGTCGTAAAATGCGCCGATCTTAATGTTCAGGGTTTTATTGAAAAACCTTTTGATGTCGATGTCCTTGCTGAAAGGATGCAATTGCTCATCGGAGGAAACTGCACGCCCCTTCTTTCGGAAATACTGGGTGATGATTGCGAAGAGCTTCTTTCAAGTTTATCGGCTACTACCAGGGCGGCAATTGAATATATTGAAAAAAGTTTTCATCTCAATATTAACCGGGAAAAAATAGCTGCCTACCTTGAAATAAGTCCTGCCTACCTCAGCACTTTATTCCACAAGGATTGCCACATTCATTTAAAGCGGTTTATTAACAGGTACAAGATGATCTACTGCAAGAAAAAGCTTGAGAATAATCCCTATGCAAATGTAAAGGAGCTGGCCCGGTCCATCGGCGTTTCCGATGTGAATCATTTTGGCAAGCTCTTTAAGAAAGAGACAGGGATGACACCTCTCAAATTTAAGGATTTTATCATAAGGGATTGATGCTTTTCTGCTAATACCTATTAATCTCTGCCTTATTCCGGTTATCTTCAAAATGTCTGTAATCAAAATATGAAGGAGAAATAAATGAAAAAAATCCTGGCTCTTATTATCGTACTTTGCATCATTGCTGCCGGCCTCTGGTACTTCCAGCAACCACCTGCCGTCAGGATCGGCGCAAGCGAATATCTGCCTCGCGAAACGCTTTTTGTCATTGAAATACATGAACTGGAAAAAGCTATAAAAGAATTTAAGGAAAGCCGCCTCGGCAAGAACCTGGGCAGTATAGATATTGCAGGCCTGATGGAGCAACTGGGGGCGAAAGAGGAAGATGTTGAGCGCTACAGGGAGGGAGAGGAGCGCTTCTTTTCTGCGCTGGATAGCAGGGGGACTATGGAGCTTTTCGGTAAAGAGCTTCACCTGGCCCTGCTGCCCGTGGGCGACTCTCTTGAAAAGCCGGAAGATTTTCTGGAAAAAATAATGATCATTGCCTATCCGAAACGGAATCCGGACTTTCTTGAAGTTGCAGGCGCTTTCTTTACCGAGGATAGCAATATAGAAGAGAGCGCTTATGAAGGCCATACAATCAAAAGCATTAAGGGGGAAGATGATCTCTCCATGCATTACTGCTTTACAGAAGGTATTATGCTTGCGTCTTTTGGCATGGACCCTATTAAAGGCGCTCTGGACCGGAGAAAGAGCGGGGAAGAAAACCTCTCTGCCAATGATGAGTACAGAGATCTGCGTCAGAAGGTATTCAAACCCCGCAGCCGTACCTTTGCTTACCTTAATATAGGGAAGATAGGCGAAGATCTTAAATCGCTGGTCCTGGCAAAAATTCCTCAGGGGGAGGGGGGCGATAAGGAAAAGGCGGCCCTTGAAAAGCAGCTTGATTCTTATGGCGGTTTCAAATCTGTTGCTTACAGTTCCTATGGCAGGGAGGGAGATGAATTAAGCGAAAAAGTGCTCATTACCCTAGACGGCAGCAAGCTCACGGCAGGACAAAAAGCAAGCTATCTTGTCAAGCCGGGAGAAAATAATACGCTCTCAATGATTCCTGGAAAAACCATTTTTTATAACTGGGCAAATAACCTGGAAATCAAACATTCCCTCAATGATTACCTGTTCCGTGAAGGGATGACGGAAGAGGGGATGGCTGCGCTCAATAAAAAGATTGAAGAAATAGCGGGGGCGACGATAGATGAAATAGACGAAACCCTGGGCGGTGAGATCGCTATTATGATCACTGATGTCAAGACTGGCGGTTTGTTCCCCGTTCCCGTATTTGCCCTTATGGCCCAGGTGAAGGGAACGGAACTGGTGGAAGATTTAATCCTCTCCCTTGTTAGCCGTTCAGGCATGGCATTGGAAAAGGAAGTTCATGAGAGTGTGGAGATAAAGCACCTCATGCTTCCTTTCGGGAGTGACATTCAACCGGCCTATACCTTTTACGATGGATTCTGGATAGTTGCTGTCAATCCGGGACTCATAAAAGAAATGATGGCCGCCAAAAAGAGCGGCAGGGGAATCAGTTCGGAGGAAATCTTTAAGAGTGTAGACAAGGGGCTCTCGGGAAAGAACAACAGTATCAGTTATATCAGGATGGACCAGGTTGCTGAAAAAATGGGGCACCTGGCCCAATGGGGAAAAAACATGCTAACCATGGAAAGTCCGGAAGCAGCGGAGAAGGGGGGTCTTATTGTTAAACATCTCGTCGATCCTTTTCTGGAAGGATTGAAAATGTACAAAGCTATCGGCACCAGGACTTTTATCGAAGGTGAAACGATAGAGGTGGATTCTTACTGCAAGGTAGAGAGTAAGGTCCTCTGATTAATAAATGGGGGATGTTTTTAAATGGATAAACCAAAGATTCTTATTATTGATGATGAAAGGAGATTTGTCAGCAGTCTTAAGAAGCTTCTTAACCTGGACTTTGAGGTAAGGACTGCGCCAAATGGCAAGAAAGGGTTCCAGCTCTTTGAAAAATGTTTACCGTCACTTATTCTTCTTGATCTCGATATGCCCGTCATGAATGGCCTGGAGGTTCTTGACAAAATACGAAAGATTGACAGGGATGTTTTAATTATCATTATGACGGGTCGAAATTCGCACCGAATGGCAAGGCATTGTGCCGACCTTGGTGTCGATGGATACATAGAAAAGCCTTTTGATTTATCTGCTCTCATGAGAAAGATGAACAGCCTTCTCGGTATAGGGGACTGTCAGGTGCTTCTTGATCTTTGGGGGGATGATTATGAGAAGCGAATAAGTCATGCAGGGCCACTTGTCAGGAAGGTGCTTGAGATTATCTGGCAGGATGAAGGTAAAAATTTCTCACGAAGCCAGGCAGCAAAAACACTGCAGGTTTCACCGGAACATTTGAGCAGAATCTTCCACGAAAAGTGCGGTATTCCTATGAGTGAGTATTTAAATCGCTACAGGGTGAGAAAAAGTTTTCCCTATCTCATAGGAAAAAGGCATCTTAAAATAAAAGATGTTGCCGCTGCCATCGGTGTAAATGACGCCAATTATTTTTGCCGCTTTTTTAAAAAAACGATGGGCATCACTCCCACCGAGTTTAGGGAGCGAGAGGCCCTTTGAATGAAGTTTATCGACAAAGCCTGCTTATCATTAAAATGTCGCAATTGCTCTGTTTCTCTTCTTTACAAAATCTTCAGCATGGGATATGTATATAGTCCTCGTTTGTTGTTTCTGTCAAATGATTAGGGGGTGAAGAAACAAATGGGCCGGAATAAAAGAGAGATAATTTTTATAGATCCGCATCAGCTTGCTTCTGGTGTGGATCTTTTTGTTTAATTCAAAATAATCCGGTAATAAAAAGTATGAACTTCAAGATAAATAAAGAGGGGGAAACGATTGTCAGTGGAAAAACCAACTATTCTCATTGCAGATGACGAACCTCGATTACTGGAAAGCCTGTCTCTTCTCTTAAAAAAGGATTTCCAAATTCTAACTGCCTTAAACGGGAGGGATGCGTGCATAACTTTCAAGTCCAACCCGTCGCTCTCTCTCATCCTTCTCGATATCGATATGCCTGTCATGAAGGGAACGGAAGCCCTTGAAAAAATCAGGGACCTGAGCAATGATGTAAAAGTCATTATTATGACCGGCAGAAGCAGCCATGACTATGCCAAGAAATGTGCAAATCTGAATGTGCAGGGCTATGTGGAAAAACCTTTTGAAGTTGATCAATTAACATTACAGATAAAAAAGCATCTGGCCATGGAGGAGTTTAAAGTCCTTAAAGCTCTCTGGACGGATAATTATGATGAGCGGCTTGCTTCATTAAGCGATTTAAACAGAAGAACGATCCATTTTCTGGAAAAGCAGTACCATACGAGATTGAACATAAGGGAACTTGCGAGCCGTTTCAAGGTAAGCCACGAACATCTGAGCAGGACCTTTCACAGGGAGTGCGGTATCCCTTTAAAAAAATATATCCGTAAACTAAAGGTTGAAAAAGGGAAGGAATGCCTCCTCAATAAAAACAGTTACAGCATCAAAGATATTGCCATCTCCATCGGTATAAGTGATGACAAGCATTTTTGCAGGGTTTTTAAGGAAGAGACGGGCCTTACTCCCGGCGAATACAGGAAAAGAAGAGATTGTCTGTGACTATCTGCGGACTGTAGCGTTTTTCGTTAAATCTCAATTCTGCACACCAAGTATCAATTCTATCCAATTTACAGTCCCGCTCTCGTCTATTATATTTACTGTCATATCTGAGTGGAAAAGCAGCGCATTAGATAGTGATGCTAAAGCTGCATTGCGAGTAGGGTCATTTCCCCCTTTCCCGTCATGGGAGAGACTCAGGAGTGAGAGTGCTGCGGGGGGGGGGCGCATCAGGTTTTCACAACTTTTTCAAGAATTATACTTGCAGTGAAAAATACTAACGGCCACACCTGAATAGCCGCGCTTTCCTGAGCTATTTATATAGAATGGGTTCATTCGCATTTTAGTTGAAAAAATCATCTTAACCACGGAGGCGTTGAGACAGGGAGGAATAATAAAGAAAGACATCATACATGACATGCTGCCAAAATACGGTATATGCGCAGCCTCATATTAAAAAAATCAAGGGAGTTCGAATGTCAACACTCATTGTAACAAGCACATTTTTTGTTCTGAGCCTGGTAGGGGCGGTTGTTCTTTTCAGGTTTTTCAAATCCGCCGCCATTGTAAAGACAAAGACCTACCAGGCGGGCGGCGCCATCGCCGGATTTATTATTATTTACGCCCTATTGTACGGCTCATACGCAAATATTGAAAAGGACGGACAGAAAAAACTGCTTGAAGACTATGAAACGATCAAAGTGGAGCTTCAGCAACTGAGGAAAAAGCTTGAGCCCAAGTCTATTTCAGGGACGGTGGAGCCTTTCAGGGACAATATTAAAGTCGTATTGGCCGTTAAAGAAATTGATACGGACAACCGGGGTAAGTTCAGGCTGAAAGCGCCCTGCATCGACCCTGAAGAAGATGACGTCAGGCTTTTTATAATGACCGAGGAGGGAAGTTTTGACTGGGCAATTTACTCGGAAGAAGAGATGAAGGATATTAATATCCCCATTTCAAATAATGGATCCCATTGAGGAGGACAGGTTGTGAAGATTATTAGACAGATATTTTTTATGGCGTTTCTTATGTTGATAACAGCTCCTGTTTCTGAAGCGGCTGATGTGGCCACCGTTATGGGAAAAGTAAAGGGCAGGAATAACAAGCCCCTTTCAAGAGTTGTGGTAAAGATAGGAGATAAAACAAGCTTTACCGATGTGAAAGGGAGTTACCGGATTAAGGGTGTTCCTTTCGGCAATTATACGGTCAACATAAAACGGGCGGGAAAGGTTCTTGAAAAAAAAGAAGCGCAGATTGACAAGCCGCGTATAAAGCTAAACGTGGATCTTCGATGATATGTATTTGAAAAGGGAGAATAAGGGTTATTTATTAATATCAGTGAAAATGAAGATCGGGAGACAGACTTAAATCAGAGACCGATAAAAGAAGGATGGCAAGGGGTCATCCTTCTTTCTATATGAAATAAGTGGAGGTGGAAAAATGAAACTTTTAAGAAAAGGTTCCAGGGGTGAAGAAGTCAAGACCCTTCAGCAGTTGCTCGTAAAGCATGGCTACAATATTGATACTGATGGTATTTTCGGAAGCGGCACGGAGAAGGCGGTGCGGAGTTTTCAGGCAAAAAACGGTCTTGATGCCGATGGGCTCGCAGGGAAGAACACATGGGCGGCTCTTGAAAAGGAAAAGGTTGGTGAAAAGGAGGTCTCTTCAGATGAAGCCAAAGGCGATGGCCGCTTTTTAAACGAGCAGGATATAAGCGATGTGGCCCTTGAAATGGGCGTTGAAATTCCCGCTATTAAGGCGGTTTATGAAGTTGAGTCGAGGGGTAAAGGCTTTCTCGATAATGGTGATCCCAAAATACTTTTTGAAGGCCACATATTCTGGCGGCAGTTGAAGAAAAAAGATATCGATCCTGAAGAATACCAAAAAGGGAATGAAGATATCCTCTACCCCAAGTGGGACAGGAGTCATTACAAGGGAGGAGTGGGAGAATACGACCGGCTGGGCCGTGCCAGGGAGATAGATGAAGAGGCGGCCCTTTGTTCGGCCTCATGGGGTACCTTTCAAATTATGGGCTTTAATCACAAAAAATGCGGATTTAAGACGGTAAAAGACTTTGTCGACGCTCAATACAGAAGTGAAAGGGAACATCTCAAGGCCTTTGTCAATTTCATTAATGCATCAAATCTTCTCGATGAATTAAAAAATAAAAACTGGGCCGCCCTTGCAAAGGGCTATAACGGGCCTGCTTATGCCGAGAATAAGTACGATGTAAAGCTGGAAGAGGCCTATAAAAAATACGCTCAATCATGAGTTGCTTGTAATAGGCTGGCGCCCAATGTGGTTTATTCTCCGATAAGCTCGGTATGGCCATCCCTGTGCGTGTTTAAATGGCAACTGTCCAAGCCCTTTCCTTATAAATTTACGCTTTCAACAAATGAGCTTTGTAACCGTTAACAGGCTATAAAGGCGGGGGGATACCTTTTAGAGAGATGAAAGAATTATTATGAAAAAATATTTAACTATATTACTGGCGCTAGGCTTGTTTTCCATTACTGCAGAAGACCTTTATGCAAATAATCGACCTGTTCCCATCATAAGCGACCCGAAAGACGTCTATACGAATAAGATAAAACCGATTTTTGAAAAGAGGTGTGTTGTCTGCCACGCTTGCTATGACTCTCCCTGCAACCTGGTACTCACTTCTTACGATGGGCTGACGCGGGGTGGCCATAATTATGACCCCTATGGGACCAATGTAAAAGGCATAGACAAACAACGGCTGGGCAAAGATGCAAAAACAGTGGCCCAGTGGCGGGCCAATGGATTTCATGAAGTAGTGGACCAAAACCCTGCTTCTTCTGCCAGTGAAAAGATTGAAAAATCACTTTTGATTAAATTTGTTCAGTTGGGGGCAAAAAACAATAAACCGGGCAATATCTTACAAAGAAAACCGCCGAAAAATAAGGAATGTGTCCGGTCTGCAGAGGAATTTGACGGCCTTTTTAAGAAATCTTTTTTCAGCTACTTAAATCCCTTCTCTTTGTCAAAAAAAGAGAAAATAAGGAAAAACAGCGCCCTTGGCATGCCTTTCGGATTGCCGCCCCTTGATGAAAAGCAAATCAGCAGTCTTACTTCCTGGGTAGAAGCCGGTTCTCCGGGACCGACTAAAACAACTGAAGAGGCGGCCGGTAAGGTCAGCAACCCCGTATACATAAAAATAGCGGAGAGATTTTTAAACAGGGGGCATCTTTTCCCCGGTTCCGATGAAAAGAAAGGCCGCAAATACAGGTGGACGGCCAAATACCTGTATGAACACCTTTATATGGCCCACCTTCATCATGAGGAGAACCCCGGTGAATTCTTTGAACTGGTGCGCTCCAGTACGAAAAAGGGACCTATTAAAGAGATCGTAACAGAGTTTTCTTACGATAATCCGGGCCGGGAGTTCTGGTACCGTCTTAAAAAAGTAACTCAAACCATCGTATATAAAAACCATATTGTTTATTCGCTTAGCAATGAAAACTTTAAACGCATCAATGAACTTTTTATCGATATTCCCTGGCCCGATGAAGAGTCGGAAGGCGGCGCGGGTATCCCTGAAGTAAACTGGGATAACCCGAACCCCTTTGTAAACTTTGCGCCAATACCAGCCAAAATCCGTTATCAGTGGCTCATAGAAAATTCAAAGGTAATGGTGGATCTCTTTACCCGAGGCCCTGTTTGTAACGGTGGAACAGCTACTTACGCAGTGCGTGATTATTTCTGGGTCATGTTTATGGATCCTGATTCCGACATTTCTCTCAACATACCAGGATTCTTTAACATGAAAAGTGGTTCCAGGAACAAAAACGGCAAACTTACCATGGCTGAATTATTAATGGTTCCACCATTAAATCCCAATGAATATGAGCAACCCTTTTTTTATACAAAAAGGCAATATGAGTATGAAAAATTTCATGCAAAAATGCTTGCTCAGAGCTTTCCTGAAGGCCTGTCGGAAGCTGACATCTGGAATGGAGAGTATAAAGAGAAATATTATGAGACGTCGAACAATCAAAATGCCCTTTTAACTGTTTATCGCCATGATCTTAGCGTCTCCGTCCATTTAGGGCGTATGGGAAATGTGCCTAAAACTGCCTGGGTTCTCGATTATCCGACATTTGAAAGAATTTATTACAACCTTGTTGCGGGTTTTGATGTTTATGGTTCCCTGCTGCATAAGCTGAGAACACGAATCTATATGGAGCGTCTCAGGCGCGAAGCTGAAGATAATTTTATTGTTTTTCTGCCTGAGGAAATGAGAATACCCGTCAGGGAAAGCTGGTATAAAAAAGACAAACAAAAACCGGATAAAAAAGAATTTTACCCTTTTGACGTGAAAAGCAAGGTAGAAAGAAAATATTCAGGGAGAATGCCTGCAATACTTGGCGGCATTCAACCGAAAGACCTGGGAGAAGGAGGATATGAAAAAGCAGGGAGGCAGTTCATGCGAAGGATGGTTGACCTGGTATTTTCAAAAGGAACATCAGGTTATCCGGATACCCTCAATGACCATCATTTTGCCGGAACAACCTTCAAGGGAGAGCTTCCCGAAACTTTTGAAGGGAAAGACCTTAATAGGGGAAGAGACTGGATGGAACTCCTGTCTCTGCTGACGAGGCTTGCCGATGTGAAAAAGCCCTTTGTCAAATTCTTTAAAGATGTTTCTTATCTTGCCCTCACACAGGAAGAGGGCAAAAAAACAATTTATTTTACCATTATAGCCAATAAATCCCATAAATCGATGAACGTTATTTTTGCTGAAAAACAAACGAGAGACCCGGAAAATGACACCCTCCATTTTGTTCCCGATTTAGTCATCAGCTATCCAAACCAGTTTTACGAAGTCCCTCTGGCTGAATTGCCCAAATTCATCACCATGGTGGAAGCCATGAAAAAGGAGGAAGATTACAAGGCCTTTGAGGAGATTTACGGAATTCAAAAGTCAAACGAGAAATTCTGGACATACTTCGATGACCTTCAAAAAAATATATGGGACAAATATCCTGTTTTCGGAGGCATTATTGATTTCAACAGGTACGGAACCCATAACTTTACTGAATAAAGTGTTGCCCGCTAAATCAATAAAAAGGCAAAGACTTCAAGGTAACCGATGATGATTAACTATTAGGGGTCATAAAGATAAAGAAGGGGGTGGCATGACTGAAAAAAAGAGTGAAGGTGAGGCTTGAGGGAAAGGAATTAAAACAGTTGTCATCATTTAAAAGGAGGATTTATGGAAGAAAAGAGCACATACAATCCCTATGCGCGCTTGAACCTGCGTGATCAGTTATACAGGGAAGCGCGGGCAATGGCTGAATACGCCCTTGCCGACGGAAACAAGGTGCCGGCTGCTGCTTTAAAAACAATTGAAAGTTTTACCGTTAAAGATGATGCAGGCATTGAAGAGGAGGCGAAAGTCAGAAAAGACATGGAAATCAGTGAGCTTGTTGTCGCCCACGGAATGCTGGTCAAAATCGTGGAGCCTGCCAAGCCCAGAACCATTCTTCTCCTCGATATGGAGCAAAAGGCGAAGGGATTTTTCAAATTTCTGGGACCTGTTTCACTTATTCGGCAGATGATGGGCGCCGCTATTTTATCACTGACCTTCTTCGTTATGTTGGCTATGACTGAAGCTGTCAGTGAAAAGGGTGGGAACATTATGTCTCAATTCGGTCCCGACCTGCTTTTAAATCTTCTCTTTTACCTTGCCGCTGCAGGACTGGGGGCTTCATTTGCCGGACTTTACACAGCAAACTCCTATATTACCAAAGGAACTTTCGACCCCACCTATCATGCTTCCTATTGGATCAGGTTCTTTCTGGGCCTCATTGCCGGCCTGGTGCTTGCCGTCATGGTTTCTGAAGAGTATTTCAAAATGAATGTAGGTGGTGACGTGGACTTTTTGGAAAAAGGCATCGTCAGACCGCTTCTTGCCATGCTTGGCGGTTTTTCAGCAGATCTGACCTATACTATTTTAAGCCGTTTGGTTGAAACCTTCCAGTCGCTCTTTATGGGGAGCGCCAAGAACCAGATTACGGCCAAAGAACAGGAACTAAAGGCAAACCTTGCAGAAGTTCAAAGCCAGCAGCAGGTCAGTATGGCCTCCAACCTGGTCAATCTCCAGCAGGCCATCGGCGTCGGCGCCAAAGCCGAGGATGTAAAGAAAAAAATCAATGACATGATAGTAGACGTCATGCCCGGCGCAATGATGGAGTCAGAGGATTCACTGGAGGACGCCGGCAAAGTGTAGGGTGCAGCTTGTCTGGTTTTGGATAGTAATCATTGGAAGTTAAGGACTGCACTGTAAAAAAAATAAAGGTCAGGAGGCATTCACCGCTCTTTAAGGCTGGAGATAGCTCTTTCAAGTCAATTACCCCCTTGCAATCCATGTGGAGTGCGCCGCCAGGGATTCAAATAAATATAACTTCAAAAAGAGGAGGTTCACGATGAAAACAGGGTATAAAATTTTATCGATAAATGTATTGGCGGCGCTATTTTTAGTGCTCTTAAACGGATGTACTGTTAAGTATGTTGCAGAATATGACGCCGGTATTAAGGAAGAGATTGTAGAAATTGCCAAAAAGGTAGATATATTTTGGGGGGAATTGCTCGATAGGGACGGTGATGACAGGAAATATTCCAGCTTCAAAAGCGCATACAACGAAATCGAGGCCGATATTAGAGGACTCGTTATGAAGAATGAAATTCGTCCTTTAAACAAGGCGTCGACAAAACAGGTAAGGATTGCGCTGGACTTATGGGTGGAAGACAGGGAATTGCATAAAAAGAAGGATGGATTTTCTGACTTTCAGGCCAAAAGGCACAGGAAGCAGTTTAACAGGGTATTTACGGCTATGGCTATAGGGGAGGATCTTAAAAAGCAATAAACACTTTATCTGCGGAGGGAATGATGGGATTTAATGTTGAAGATGTTTTGGAGCAAATGGCTGATGCCGCGAATAGTGAAGTCGTCGATAGTATCGGTGATATAAAGGCGTTTACAAAAGAAGTGCTCAAGAGGAAAGAAGAATCCTTAAAGGAACTGGCTCTGGCAAGGGCCGCTGATGAAATCGACGATGAAATTTTCAACATGGAAATAGAGCGGGAAAAGAAGGTTGTCGAAGCGGAGCTTTTAACAATGCAAATAATGACAAAAGCATTTGCCCAGAAAGCAGTTAATGCTGCCCTTAATATATTTGCCGCTTCCGTTAGAGCGGCGCTGTGAGGAGTGATTAGAAAATTTTCATCACTGATCAAAGAACCGGATTATGGAAGAAGAAATAGCGCGTCTTAAAAAAGCATTTACTAAAAATAATCTTTCCCTCTATCTTGGCGCCGGCCTTTCGGCAGGCAATGGATTGCCTACCTGGGAAAAACTGGTTTTATCCATGTATTATTCGGCCACCAGTGAGCAATCGCTGGGAGGCTGGCGGCCTTTTTCGAATTATTTGTATGCAATTGCTGAATGGCATCTGGACCGCAACCATGAACCTCTGGAGATAACGGCAAGAAAGCTTCGCAAATATTATTCTGATAAAGCGAACGGGCAGGATGAATTTCTAAAAAGTATTCGTGAAACTTTGTATGGCGGCTTTTTATATGCCGATGGGACACGGCAGGATATACATGCTGATGCTCTCAGGTCCGGCAATCAAACGCTCGACGCTGTTGCAACTCTCTGTGAAAAGAGTTCGCCCGGAGCGAAGGGTGTTAAATCGGTCATTACCTATAATTACGACAATTTATTGGAAATTGCCCTTAAAGACTATGCTTTCCATTCTATTTTCAATGCAATAGACTTCGATTCGGGCAAATTGCCCGTCTACCATGTTCATGGTCTTGTGCCCCTCGATGACAGTCCGGGGTCCGATCCTGAAGAGATCGTTTTTACGGAAGACCAGTATCATTTGTCGGCCCGCGATTCCTATTCATGGGCAAATCTCGTGCAAATCCAGGCTATGTCCGGTTCAGTGGGTCTCATGATAGGACTCTCTTTATCAGACAGAAATATGAGGCGGCTCCTCGATGCCATTACCAATGCGCCTATTGATTCAGAGAATTATGCATTGCTTCAAAAGAAAAAGTTTGAACCTCCCCCTCCTGAAGAACTTGAGAAGATTCATGAAAATGCAAAAAAGTATTTTGATAAATTTGAAAGAAGCGGCCTTAAAAGTGACGGAAATATGCTGGATACGGTCTTCACACTTAAGCCGGGGAGAAAATCTGAAGAGCCCGACCTGAACTTCGGTGCACTCGGTATTAAAGGACCTCGTTACATGTATGAAATTATCAAGATTCTTGGACAGGTAGAAAGGCTTGATGAGGAACTGCAAACCTATGTGTTGGAACAATTGGGGATCAGGCCCATCTGGTATGAAGAGCATCATGAGATACCTGGGATTTTGAAGCAGATTTATGAAACTGCCTAAGAAATAAAAGATAAAGCAATTATAGGAGAAACTGTCATGGATCATTTAGCCGACAAAATAAATCCGGTCAAACAAACTAATATTCGGGCTATCGGCCTGATTGTTCTTATTGCAATCCTGATCATTGCTTATGTTCTCAGGCCTTGCGTTCTTGGATTCAAAGCGGCAGACCAGATAAATTTGCCCACCATGTTCGGCTCTCTTATATTAATTGCTCTTTTTGTTGAACGATCCATAGAGATGTTTCTTTCCGTCTGGCGCAGCCAGGGTGCGGACAACCTTGACCGTATGATTGAAAAGAGCCGCAGGGATGTTGAACTTAAGCAAAAGGAATTGGAAAAACTTCCTGATAATGTTAGCAATAGTAAAGGGGAAGAAGCGAATAATAACTTATCTGCGGCAAGAGAGTCCCTCGATAATGTGGAGGATAAGAGAGTAGCATACCGTGTTGATTCAAGGTTTATCGCACTGTGGGCAGGACTTTTGATCGGCATCTTTGTTTCTCTGGTTGGCGTTCGCGTACTGGGCAATATAGTGGAGTTTAAATGTGAGAAAGACTTTCAAGAGGGACTTTTCACTGTCGTCGATATACTCTTAACGGGTTCAATGCTGGCAGGTGGCTCGGAATCCATAAACAGGTTGATGAAGGTGTATAACAATGTAATGTCTGCTACATCTGAAAGAGCAAAGGGTAAAGGGCAAAAGGATCAAGACGAATCTCAGTGAGTTTATACTTTCGCCCGGCTTATCTTATGAAGTTGAATCGGCTTTAAAAAGGGCTGACTATTGTAAACCCTGAATATGTATCGAACCTCTGCGCCTATGATTCTGCATGCCTGTGCCATTTATCCCTGCCCCTGCCTGCATAATGAAAAAATGGAGTTTAATTAATGATTTCTAAAGCGGCAAGGTTGGCAGGGGAAAGCTTATGGCTTATTTGTATAAGTTTTTTTCTGCTCACTTCCTTTCTTGTATATAAACATGTGGCTTTTAAAAAGTCTGTTTACCAGTCGGCCAGGGAGGAACTGGTCCAGCTGACTTCCGAAGCGGCAAAAGAGATTGACAAGATTCTTATGGAGACCATGGAGTCTGCTGCTGCTCTGGCAGAGGGACTCAGCAGCGGTAAAATAAGCAGGGAAAATATGCATGAGCACCTGAAAGAGATGCTGCTTGAGAATCCCAATTTTTATGGTGGAACCATTACCTTCAGGCCCTATGGTTACGATTCCCGAAGAAAACTCTATTCAGCCTACTATTCAAAGTCGGGCAACAGTGACACTCTTGAATATGTCCAGCTTGATGAGCTTTATGATTATACGAAATCTGACTATGATTGGTATGTAGAGCCCATGCTTAAAGGGAATCGCTGGGGGGAGCCCTATTGGGATGAAGCGGGTAAGACTTATATGACAACCTTCTCTGCGCTCTTTTATGCGGAAAATTCTGAAGGAGATGAAAAAATACCGAAGGGGCTTGTTACCATTGATATCTCCATGAGCCGTATGAGAAACATTATTGAGTCTTTAGATATCGGCCCAAGCGGTTTCGGCGCATTGACGACGCGGGAGGGGAATTACCTCTATCATCCCAATTATAATTATGTACTGGAACATAAGAACCTCATTGATATTGCCGGTGAGAAAAATGATGATGACCGGTTGATGCTGGCTAAAAAAGCCGCCCTGCGAGAAAGTGGGGTAATCGATCATGTTAGTACGACAACGGGTCAGCTGTCATGGCTTATCTTTGAACCTGTTCCCCTTTCGGGCTGGTCCTTGCAAAATACCTTCATCAGGGATGACGTACAGGTCGACGTCGATGCCCTTAGAAAGCAGGTCATATGGATCATACTGTCTGCTATAGCTTTTTTATCTTCGCTGGCAGCGGTTATTCTCAAGGTGCAGCCTGGTAATCCCTTAAAGGCCTGGGCTCTGTCCCTGTTTGTTTCCCTTTTATTTGTTATTGGTATTGCCGCCATCTGGAAACTGGCGCTTACCTACAATGCGCTTGATAACGGTTCCGGCAAAAAGATAACCCATAAAAGCGCGCTTGGAACAATAGTAAAAAAATATGACAAACTTATGGAGAAGAAAAAGCTCTCTCCTCCCACCTATATTCCCACCGGTATTTTTATCGATGCCATCAAACCGGGCAGCGCCAATGACGTGACAGTGACAGGCCGCATATGGCAGAAATATCCTGCTTCTTTTCCCGGCCATATGGTGAAAAAATATCATATCGGCCGTGCCAAAAATATTAAAATCACTAAAACGGATATTCACAAAGTGGGAGATGAGGAGATTGTCCACTCCCAGTTCCAGGCTGATCTGCGTACACAACTCGATTATTCACGCTATCCTCTTGAGGTAGAGCACATCGGTATACAGATTTTACCATGGGAGACGGACCAGAACCTTTTTCTCGTCCCCGACCTGGATGCCTATAAATTGTTGGCGGCATCATTATTGCCGGGCCTTGACAAGGAGGTATTTATTCCCGGCTGGGAGTTGACGGATACCTTTTTTATGTTGAAGAAAACGCCTGTTAATACCAACTTCGGCATAAAACAGAACTTTGACCAGGATGATTTTCCTGCGCTTTATTATGAAATCGGAATGAAGCGGGTTTTTGTTGACGCCTTTATTTCAAACCTTACGCCCCTTATCGTTGTTACTATTATTCTTTTTTCCGTTACCTTGCTGCCCGGCAGTATAGATATAAGCCGGGTGCTGAGCATCTGCGTCTCCGTTTTCTTCGTCGTTGTTTTTTCCCACCTGGCTATTCGTAAAAATATTTCCATTGGCGAGATATTTTACCTTGAGTATTTCTTCTTTGTTATCTATGGCATCATATTGCTGGCGCCTATGAATGCCTTCAGGGTAGCCCTCAATATAGAAAGCAGGTTCTTCGAATATGAAAATGGCCTTCTTTACAAGGTCGCCTATTGGCCAAGCATATTGGGCGTTTTTTTCGGTATTACGACATGGAAATTTTATTAATAAATTTTAAAGCGGGAATGGGCAGATAAAAATGAATGAACAGAAAAAGCAAATTGTATTAGCCTCCTGGGCTGTATTGCTGGCCGGATTTTACCTCATTGTCGGATACCTGTCATGGGAGACGGTTTACCTGAATAAACAGGAATCCCTTTTGCGTCATGAAGAGAGGCTTGATCCGAATCGGGAAGAAGATGGCCGCACGTCCGTCAAAGTCTCTCAAATAGAAGCGGGCAGGAATAATAGCGCCGGAAGAGTTCGTACAGGTATTTATATCGATCGTATTTTAGATCTTTCCACAAAAGATACGGTATGGACGGCGGATTTTTATATATGGTTTAAATGGAGTGATGAGGAGCTAAAGCCGGGTGAAACTTTTCAGGTTATTAACGGTGATATTCAATCAAAGGAAAAATTGGTTTCTATCAAAGAAAGTAAAGAATTTTATGAACTTTATCGCGTCACAGCCAATATTACCAAGTTTTTTAATATTACCCGTTATCCTCTGGATGATCATTTGCTGACCCTTAGAATTGAGGACAGGGATTATGGCTGGAAGCAGATCCGGTACATTGCCGACACTGAGAATTCTGATTTAAGTTCCAGGGTAAATATCCCCGGCTATGAAATATACGACACAAAAGTGATAGAAAAACTGCATGCTTATAAAACGAACCGGGGAGACCCGCGTTTTTCAGAAGATCAGGGGGTATATTCACAGCTTGTTTATGGCATATGGATAAAAAGGCCTGACTGGGGGCTTTATTTTAAAATGTTCCAGGGCCTCTTTGCATCGGTGGCCATCGCTTTACTTGCTTTTTTCTTTTCACCAACATCGGGAGATCGTATCGGCCTCGGTGTGGGGGCTTTTTTTGCCTCTGTTGCCAGCAGCTATATAAGTCTCAATGAATTGCCCGGAGCTGGCCTTAGAACAATGACAGACATGATTAACGGCCTGGGAATGACGACCATATTTTTGACATTACTCGGTACGATTATTTCTATGCTTATTACCAATAAAGATGGTGAGGGGGCATTGGCCCAAAAGGTTGACCGCTTATCACTTTCCATCTTTGTGGCAGGCTATGTTCTTGTGAATGCTGTCGTTGCTCTGTCGGCTTCTATCTAAAGATTGATATAACCTTATTAAACTCAGCTTCTCAACGTTAGACCTGGAAACAGCCGTTGGAACCAGCAATGTCCGGTTAGGAAATTGCTCCATGGTCCTCCCCCTTCAAGGGGGAGGTCAGGAGGGGGATGGGTTATTATTTTTTGATACCATTTCCATGTTAACCCATCCCCAACCCAACCCTCTACCCTCAAGCACCCCCTGCGGAGTATAAAGGACATGGAGACCCTTGAAAGGGAGGGGGGGCTTAAATTTCTGCAAAATCCTAACCGGACACTACTGCGTTGGATCATGGTTTCCAGTGCAAGCTCTTGTTTCCACAGCACTTCCAAAAAATGCCCCTCTATGGGTGAAGCTAAGATTTACTGAAAGCCCTGTGAAACCTGGATGTTACACTCTAAATTCATACCCTGCTGCCACTTCCAAGATTATCAACTCTATTCAACTGCGTTAACTGCATTTCCCCTTTTCAGCTAAAATACAAAAGAGAGCAAATTACTGTTTCAAACTTTAATGCTTTTCGAGAGGAGAATTATTAACATTTTGAAATAATAAAACTTTTTTATAGATGGAGCTTGATAAAAGGTTTGCTTTGTTGATATAAATACCAAAGAAGAGTTCTAATGTTTAGTCTGAAAAATACCGGGAAAGAGATGTCGAAAAAATCTGACCTTTTAACAGGGTGTATTCTCAATTGGACATAGATTTTCTATGATTTTGAAGGTATTGAGCCATCCCTGGTGGGCCTGGATTTTGCATTAATGTTTAAAACATTTTTAATTAAACTATTTTAAAGAGGAGGCGACATTATGCGATGGTTTTATGCAGTTGGCAAAGAGAAAGTAGGTCCCTTAACGAAGGACGATATAGAAAAACTGGCAGGTGAAGGAAAAATAACTCCGTCGACTCTCGTCTGGGCTGACGGCATGAAAAACTGGACGCCTTACGGAGAGATCAATCCCGGTGTGCCTGAAGTAAAAACAGCCGAGCCGGTGGGTGTGGGGCCCCTTGTCTGCTCCGAATGCGGCGGCTCTTTCCCCGCTGATGAAACCGTCAAGTATGGCAAACTGGTTATTTGTGCATCATGCAAACCGGCCTTTTTCCAGAAGGTGAAGGAAGGCAGAAGCACTGCAAGTACAATGAAATATGGGGGATTCTGGATCAGGTTTGGAGCCAAGTTTCTTGATAATATTATAACCAGTCTTGCTTATCTGGCTTTTGCTTTTCTCCTGGGTTTTCTTATTCAGGATAATCCGGAAAGTGCGGCGGCGGCTTTATCCATCGTATTTGTACAATTTGCCATACCTATTTTTTATAATACCTATTTTCTGGGAAAATACCAGGCAACGCCGGGGAAGATGGCCGCTGGTCTTATTGTCGTATCGCCTGAAGGTGAGAGTATTAGTTATGGCAGGGCCTTTGGAAGATACTTTGCCGAGATGCTAAGCGGACTTATTCTTGGAATCGGTTACTTTATGGCAGCTTTTGATGAAGAAAAAAGGTCACTCCACGATAGAATCTGTTCAACGAGGGTCGTTAAAAAATAAGGCAATCTTTTAAGGACTATAATCGGTGATAAACTGCAGTAAATGTGAAAGAGCCCTTCCGGCGGAAATGTTGAATGTGCGGGAGATGATGGCCTGCCCCAATTGTGGGGTTTCAATGCGGGCCATGGTCTTTCCTGCTCTCTTTGCCCAAAAGGGGGAGATTGACAGGGAAGATCATATTCTTGCCGAAAATGAGGCCGGCTGTTTTTATCATCCCGGGAAAAAAGCAATTGTTCCCTGTGCTGAATGTGGACGTTTTCTCTGCGCCCTCTGCGATGTTGAACTGGGTGGAAAGCATGTTTGTCCCACTTGTATTGACAGCGGCAAGAAAAAAGGTAAGTTGAAGACCCTTGAAAATCACAGGACATTATATGACGATATTGCCCTTTCGCTGTCAATTATGCCCCTGCTCTTTTTCTGGGTAACTCTAATCACTGCACCGGTGAGTCTCTTTTTTTCCATCCGCTATTGGAAGGCGCCATCGAGCATTATTCCCCGGACTAAAATCAAATTTATTTTTGCATTCATTTTATCGTCTTTGCAGATAATGGGATGGACATTGTTTTTTATGAATATTATACCGGAACTAATCTGAAGAGGGCATGAATTATAATGGCAGCCAGGGCAAAAGAGTATATTAAGCTACCGGGACGTGGTTTAAAAAGAGGGAGTATCATCTCTATTGTCGGCATACGCGCGCGACTTTGGCGGGGAAAGGACCACATTCTAAGCGTACTCAATTTTGGCTATTTTGAAGAATACAAGCGCTTTTATTACAAGGATATTCAGGCCTTTACCATAAGGAAAACAGCAGTCAGCGTCATATGGAGTTTTATTTTTATTATTTTAGCGCTTTTTTGGGGCGCCATTGCCATGACTTTGGAGCTTTACGTCTCACCCCTTGTCTGGTTTATCTCTGTCATTTTTCTTATTTGTCTCATCATAAATATTATTCGCGGTAAGTCATGCGTAACAAGTATTCATACTGCTGTTGGCCGTGAGGAGCTGCCTTCATTGGGTCGCCTGAAAAAAGCGGTAAAAGTTATTTCTTTACTGGAACCATTTATTGAAGAGGTGCAGGGAAAACTCTCTTCTGAAGAAATACGCCATTTGTCGCAAGAAATCTCACATGAGATATTACCGGCCCCTCAGCCCAGGTCC
The DNA here is from genome assembly GCA_029860075.1 of Deltaproteobacteria bacterium. NCBI lineage: Bacteria > Pseudomonadati > Myxococcota > Myxococcia > Deltaproteobacteria bacterium. The sequence goes on from JAOUBX010000005.1 coordinate 47,318, forward strand.
GGGGAAAAGCCGTCCGGCTATAGGGGGAAATTTCATAAATTCCTTTTCCTTATCCTGCTTATTGACGCCTTTCTCGGCCTGGTCAGCTTTTTCCAAAATAACATGTTTGTGAGCTTTCTCTCGCTTATTTTTTTCTTTGCAATCAGTGTGCTGGCAATCCTTTCGCTCATTAAGCAACATAACAGCGCCCTCGGAAAGGGAGTCAGGCGGGTTACCTGGATTACCATGGCCTATATCGTTGTCATGTATTTTGCCAGCTACATTTATAATGTCATTTTCATTGCCATGGAAAATCCCGAGGCAATGAACAATCAATGGAAACAGATTGAAATCATGAGCGCACGTTCACCTTTTGACGATCCTTATTATATGGCGCTCCTCGTCACAGGTATTGTCTCTTCATTATTACTGAGCGCTTCAGGGCTTGCCCTGCTTCGTTCTTCTGCCGGGGAAATTCCCGCTCTTTCCGAGCCTCCTCCTTTGCAGTATGAAGATATAGTGTGAACGGCTCAATAGGATGACCGGCCTTACTCAACAGCGGTGTTTCAATCATAGTGAACGGGAGGCAGTTGCGCTCTGCCCTGAGTGCGGCAGCTATTATTGCCGTGAATGTGTTGTAGAGCACGATGACCGCCTTTTATGTTCCTCCTGCCTTGACAAGCTTTTCACTCCTAAAAAAAAGAAAGGCTTTCGTTTCGGTATTTTTGCAAGTACCGGACAGTTTCTTCTCGGTTTTATTTTACTCTGGTTCCTTTTCTATTCTGTGAGTCTTGTCCTTCTTTCAACACCTTCCTCTTTTCATGAAGGTACCATATGGGAAAAGTGGGAGGCCGGTGAATGAGCAGAAAAACACAGAGAACAGAAGGCATGGGCGCACTTGAAGTTATAGAAGAAGCGACCCATTTGCTCCGCAATATAGAAGCTAAAATGCTGCTCACGTACTACATGGGGAGCATTCCTTTTGTCCTTGGATTTCTTTACTTCTGGGCCGATATGAGCCGCAGCCCCTTTGCCGTTGAGCGGAATGTAAAGTCGGCATTTATCATTGCCCTCCTTTTTATATGGATGAAATGCTGGCAAACGGTCTTTTCCCGGCAACTCTGGTCTGTCGTATGCGGTGATGGGGGGGAAGGATGGACTTTTTCAAGAGTCTGCGCCATGATCACGGAACAGACTTTCATTCAGCCAACAGGTTTTATCGTTTTGCCTATAGCCTTGCTAATAACCTTACCTTTTGGTTGGTGCTATGCTTTTTACCAGAGTATTACCCTCCTTGGTTGCGGCAAGGGAGGGGGTATGAAAAATCTCTATCGTAGCGGTTTCCGGCATGGGTCATATTTTTCGAAACAGAATCATGTTGCCTTATTAATTCTGTCTTTTTTCTGGGGCTTTGTCTTTTTCAATCTTGTGACCCTTTTATATCTTGCGCCTCACATGATCAATACTTTCTTCGGTATTGAGACCGTTTTTTCGAGAGCGGGATGGACCATACTTAACACAACTTTTCTCGCCGTCACATGGAGCATAACCTACCTGATTGTCGATCCCCTCATTAAAAGTATCTATGTTTTGCGCTCATTTTACGGCGAGTCATTAAGAACGGGAGCTGACCTGAAGAGTGATCTGAAAAGAATCACTTCAACAGGGAAGGGCCTGGCTGCTTTTCTGGTAATACTCATTGTGGGGCTTAATACGGGCATGGAGACTCGGGCCATGGCTGATGACACTCCCTCCCGGCAAAGAGTTGTATCCGCTGGAGAGCTCACCCATTCTATCGATGAAATCATTGAAAAACATGAATACCGATGGAGAATGCCGAGAGTTAAGCAAAAAAAAGAGGAGAGTGAAGGCTTTTTTCTCTCCTTCCTGAAAGGGAGTGTGGAGACGATAATAGATTGGTTCAAACCTGTTAAAGGCTGGATTGAAAAAGTCTTCAAATGGATTGAAGAAATTTTGAAACGCTTTGAACCAAAGGCCGGGCACAATAAAGAATCAAAAGAGCGCACAATGACTGTTCACTACCTTATGTACGCTTTACTATGCGTTGTTTCATCAATGCTGGCCATTATCGGATGGCGGCGTTTTAAGCAATTCAAACTCCCTGAGCCGGTAAAAGCAGGCATGGCAAGGTCGAAAGCGCCCGACCTTGCCAGCGAAGATATCTCTGCCGATGAGCTTCCGGCTAACAGCTGGCTCGAAATGGGGAGGAAGTTAATGGCAGAGGGCAATCACCGCTTTGCTCTTCGTGCCTTCTATCTGGCGAGTCTGTCACACCTTTCTGCGCAGAATAAGTTAAGCGTTGCCTCTTTTAAATCGAATCGTGAATATGAGAATGAATTAAAGAGGAGGGCCCACGCTTTGCCGGACCTGGTAAGTGCCTTTTCCCTGAATATGATGACCTTTGAAAAAATCTGGTATGGCATGCATGAAATTACGGCAGATCTGGTAAGAGGTTTTGAAGAAAACCAGGAGAGGATCATGGCTTATCATGAAAAATAAAGAGAGAGTAATACTGGTCATATTGATATCTGTCTTTGTTGTGGCTTTAATAAATCTCTTTGCTCTTCGTTTCGAGTGGGGTGACGTTTATCCCCGGTACTCATCACTGCGGGCAGATCCCCTGGGGACAAAAATACTTTATGAAAGTCTTGATAACCTGGACGGGATCGATGTGAACCGCAATTACCGTTCTTTTTCGAGGATGAGTGAAGAGGAGGAGGCGACGCTCTTTTTTATTGGCATGAAGAGAGGGAGGCTCAGTTCCCTCACGGAAGATGAGGTAAGTCATCTTGAATCAATAGCAGCAGGGGGAGGAAGACTCCTCTTCTTTTTTTATCCCCAGCAGGGTTGCGAATGTGAAGCTGAGACGAAAGAAAAAGAAGAGCCCTTACAGGAAGGTGATAAGGACGGCGATAATGAAGGTAATATAAATGACTCTACGACAGAAGAGATAAAAGAGACAGAAGAGATAAAAGAGACAGAAGAGATAAAAGAGACAGAAGAGATAAAAGAGGAAGCACGGGGTTTTGTTTCTATTAAAAAAAGCTGGCAATTCGAGACTTATTTAAGCTCTGCTGAGGATGATGACAAGCATAGAATACACAGCGCCTTTTCTACTGTAGAGAATGAAGGGCTTCCCCAATTGATTGAAATTCATTCAGACCTCTATTTTGAAAAAGGGGGAGATCAGTGGAAAACCATTTACAGCAGAGATGATCTTCCCGTTGTCATGGAGAGGGCATTGGGGAGGGGATCAATCGTGCTCGTTGCCGATAGCTACTTTACAAGTAATGAGGCACTCACAGGAAAAAAAGAGGTGGAACTGCTGGCATGGCTTATGGGGCCAAACAGCCGGGTTATCATAGATGAAACACATCTGGGGGTAAGTAATAGCCCCGGTGTCGCTTCTTTGGCCAGGAAATACGGTATGGAAGGCCTCCTGGCCTCTCTTTTATTGATTGCTCTTCTGTTTATCTGGAGGAACTCCGTCAGTTTTATTCCTCCTCAGCGGGAAGAATCCTCTGAGAGAGGACAAAAAGGAGCAGATCCGGGAAGAGATCATCTGACGGGCTTCAAAGGCCTGTTAAAGCGGACAATTCCTGCCGGAACTATCCTCTCCGTTTGCCTCAGGGAATGGGAAAAAAGTATGGGCAGGGAGGGGCATGTGCAAAAGGGAAGAGTCCGTGACGTTCGCGCCCTAATGGAGGAATCAGGGAATAATGGCCGGGGGAAGCTAGACCAGATCGATCTCTATAGAAGAATAAGTAAACTATTGTCAGAGAGGAAATATAAAATATGAATAATAATACGGATTACCTGAAAGAAGTGCTCCAGAATGTGAAAGAAGAGGTTTCAAAAGTCGTCATCGGTCAGGATGATGCCGTTGATAAATCACTGATTGCTATATTTACGGGACATCATGCCCTGGTAGAGGGAGTGCCCGGTGTGGCCAAGACGCTTCTTGTAAAGACTCTGGCACATGTCCTTGGTTCAGATTTTACCAGGATACAGTTTACACCTGACCTGATGCCTGCTGACGTGACGGGGACGAACGTATTTAACATGCAGCAAAATGCCTTTACTCTTGTTAAGGGTCCCGTATTCACTTCTTTTTTGCTGGCCGATGAAATTAATCGTGCACCGGCCAAGACGCAATCGGCCTTACTCCAGGCCATGCAGGAAAGGGCCGTTACCATTGACCGTGTAACACATGAACTTTCTCCAAACTTTACCGTTTTTGCGACACAAAATCCCATAGAATATGAAGGGACTTATCCCTTGCCTGAGGCTCAAAAAGACAGGTTTATGTTTAAAATTACCATGGATTACCCCGACAGGCCCGCAGAATTATCGCTGGCCAAAAGAACCCTCGATGAATCATCTCCTGAAAGAATTCTTGCAAAAGGAGAGGTAAAAAAGGTTATCGGTGTGGAAGAACTTGCCAACCTTAGAACTTGCCTTGAACAGATATTTGTAAAGGAAGAATTGATTGCTTATATCGTTGATATTATAGCTGAAACAAGGCGCCATGAAAGTGTGCTTGTCGGCGCCGGACCCCGGGCAACGCAGGCCCTTCTTCTTGCCGGAAGGGCCTATGCTGCTGTTAGTGGCCGCGATTTCGTGGCGCCTGACGATATCAAGTATATGGCCCTTCCCGTGCTTGAACACCGTATTGTATTAAGGCCTGATTATGAAATCGAAGGATTATCCGTACGGGAAGTCATTGAGAGTATTCTCAAGAAGGTCAGCGTTCCAAGATGATCGTTCCCGCGAACAGGCTTATTTTACTAACGGCCCTAACCACCATGCCCTTGGCTCTTTTAAGTATTGCAATCCCTTCTTTCGGCCTGCCTGCGGCGGTGGCATCTGTTCTGTTCCTTTCTATTGCTGTTTTTGATGCCGCTTTTTCAAAGAAGAGGACCCCTGGATTTAGCCTTGAGTTCCCGGAAACGGTATATCTCACCCGGTCGAATGAGGGAAAAATAGAATTCCTGTTGAAAAGGACAGATAACTCATTAAAAAGACTCAGGCTGGGACTGGAGTTTCCACACCATATGAAGGTGGATAAAGAAGATATTCAAATAAACCTGTCCCATGATGCTAAAGAGTTCTTTTTTCATTGGAACTGCGTTGCTCATGAAAGAGGGACGCACACCTTTAATCAGTGTTATGCCGAAGTTCCTTCATCACTGGGCCTCTGGCATATACGAAGCACCCTGCCTGCCGCTTTTGAGGCAAGGGTTTATCCCAATCTTATGGGTGAAAGAAAAAATATTGCCGCCCTTTTTCTAAACAGGAGCAATCTCGGCATTCATGCCCAGAGACAGGTAGGGCAGGGACGAGAGTTTGAAAAACTCCGCGAATATATACCCGGTGACAGTTATGATCAGATACACTGGAAAGGCACGGCAAAAAGGGGCCATCCTGTAAGCAAGATTTTCCGGACAGAACGGACACAGGAGGTATATGTCATTGTTGATGCTTCGCGTCTTAGTACACGCATGTGTTATGAGGGGGAAAAGAGTACCTCGCCTGGAAAAGCTAAAAAGCAAGAGGCTGACTCCATGTTGGAGCACTTCATCAAATCCGCCCTCATTATGGGCAGCGTCACACAACGCCAGGGTGACCTTTTTGGATTGATTACTTTCAGTGATAAGGTACATGGCTTTATGAGAGCAAAAAATGGCAGCGGACATTATACGGCATGCCGCGACCTTCTCTGTTGCCTCCGGGAACAGTCGGTTAATCCCGACTTTAACGAACTCTCTACCTTTATCGGACTCAGGTTAAGGCGCCGTGCCCTGCTGATCTTCCTTACCAGCCTCGATGATCCCGTACTGGCTGAAAATTTTGAACAGAACCTTGGCCTTCTCTGCCGTAAACACCTCGTTTTGGTAAATATGCTGAGACCTGACGGGATTCACCCCATGTTTTCCAATAACCGGGCTGATTCTATGGATGACCTCTATAGCAGTCTGGGAGGACATATGTTCTGGCACAACATTATGGAAATGAAAAGGAATCTCAGGAGCAAAGGGGTCAGGTTCTCCTTATTGGACAAGGAAAGAATGAGCACAGATATGGTACACCAGTATATGTCTATCAAGCAGAGGCAGCTATTATGATCATTGATCTCTCAAAATTTATTGATGAGGAGAGAGTTTTCTGGGCGGAACTGGATAAAATTCTCGAGAAAATATCCGGTGATCCGGCTTACAGGATGAGTCTTGAAGAAATGAAGCGTTTCTACTATCTTTACCAGAGAACATCAGCCGACCTTGCAAAGATCATAACCTTTTCTGCCGAGCCGGAAATTCACCGTTATCTCGAATCTCTTGTGGGAAGAGCATATTGCGAAATTCATGAAACGAGAAGTTCCCGGCCTGTCCGCTCTCCTTTCAAGTGGTTTACCCGCACTTTACCGAGAACCTTTCGAAAAAACATTAAAGCTTTTGCCCTATCCCTCTTCATTACAATGGGTGGGATGGCTTTTGGCGGAGGCGCTGTCGTACTTGACCCTGATGCAAAAGAAATCCTCATGCCCTTCCCCCATCTTCAGATAGATCCGTCAGAAAGGGTAGCCAAAGAAGAGAGTGTTTCCGAGGACCACCTGGAAGGAGTAAAAACGACCGGTGCGGCAGCTTATATGACCCATAATACAAGGGTCAGCCTTTTTACGATCAGCCTTGGAGTTACCTGGGGTATCGGTACGGTAATTATGCTTTTTTATAACGGCGTCATCCTTGGCGCCGTTGCCCTCGATTATGTAAGGGCAGGTCAGGCTTCTTTCCTTCTGGCCTGGCTTTCTCCCCATGGTGTTATAGAAATTCCGGCAATTCTTATTGCCGGACAGGCGGGGCTTGTTCTTGCCGGTGCCTTTATCGGTTGGGGACGCCGCAATACACTGAGTATGCGATTAAGAGAAATATCCGGGGACCTTGTAACCCTTAGTGCATGTGTGGGCTTGATGATGGTCTGGGCCGGTTTTATAGAAGCTTTTATTTCCCAGTATCATGAACCGGTGCTGCCCTATTCTATTAAGATAGGTTTTGCCCTTGTTGAATTGATTCTCCTGGTTCTATTTTTATGCCTGGCCGGAACAGGGGTGACAAAATCCAAAAAAATCTCCCCAGAAGATATGAGAGGTAAAGACATTGGCTGAACCGGGAGGAACACAGTGGCCCCGCCCAAGTGAGACAAAGACCAATACACTCCTTATCCGAACGCCCGAGGGAATCGTTTTTTCACTTTTGCTGGCTGGTCCCATCATAAGATTTCTTGCCTGGGGAATAGATCTGGCCTGTATCATAACAGCCACGACTCTTTCCAACCAACTGCTGTCTCTGGCAGAAGTCATAAGTATTGATCTTTCAAGAGCCCTTATACTTATCGCCTATTTTTTTATTTCTATTGGCTACGGGATTATAATGGAATGGTACTGGCGAGGCCAGACAATCGGAAAGCGGTTATTACGTCTCAGGGTTATGGATGTGAGGGGCTTGCGCCTCAGGGAAAGCCAGGTAATTATACGAAATATCTTACGGTTTGTAGACAGTTTGCCCCTTTTTTACTTTATCGGCGGTACGGTCTGCCTTTTTAGCCGCCGGGCGCAGCGGCTTGGTGATCTTGCTGCCAATACGATTGTTGTAAGAAATCCCAGGATAGCTGATCCTGATCTGGACCAGATCATGTCGGGAAAGTATAACTCACTTCGTGAGTATCCCCACCTTGCGACGCGCTTTCGCCAGAAAGTCTCTCCAAAAGAGGCAAACATTGCTTTGCAGGCGCTTTTAAGGCGAGATGAACTGGAACCGGAGGCGAGAGTCGAGCTTTTTAAAAATATAGCCCGACATTTTCGTTCCATCGTGGACTTTCCGGAAGAAGCATTAATAGGAATTACTGATGAGCAATATGTAAGAAATATGGTGGATATACTCTTCATGATAAAGCCTGCCTCTGCCAATGAAAACAATGAACCCCGGCAAAGGGATTGAGCGCTTGCCAGGGGAGAATCGATTTCCCGTAACTTATGAAGTGCCTCTTTACTTCTGTCCTGTAATTTCACAAAAAACTGCTATCAATGAAATATATTTTTTGATGACAGCCCCCGGAAAAGGTCATTTGTATTCATAGAAAGTGTTACTCTGAAAATATTAAAGCAAGGAAGTGGTGAGCAGTTGAAGTATGGAGCAAGAAAAATTTCAAAAAACTTGACACTTGAAAAAAATATGTTTTACTTCTTGATAAGAGGTGTTAGAGTCAAAATAAAGCGTTGCCAGCGGGGGGTGGGAATATTGAGTCAGGCATTTCAAAAATCGATAGAACGAAAAAGCCTTTATCTTTCAGAAAATGCACAGGAACAAAGAGGCAGGGAATTAAGCTCCGCCCTGGAAGACCTGGATAATGCAAGGTTGAGTTACTCTCAGAAGCATTACAAGGGGGCTACTATTCTTGCGTGCCAATCACTGTTTCATAGCGCAAGGGCGCTTTTATGCTCCAGGGGATATGAGGGGAAGAGCCTCTCATGCATCATTGGCGGTATTGATCATCTCTTTGCCGACCAGGGCCTTATCGAGATAAAATGGATTATGGTTTTACTAAGAGCCCTTACCTTTAAGGAAGATTCTCATTATTTAGTTGAATATTCAAATAGCGATGCCAAATATTTTATGGGAAATGCTGTACAGTTTCTACATGTGGTGAAGGATTTGCTGGCAAAGGGAGACGGGTTTTAAGGTAACTTTCCTGCTTTACTGACAATGCTATAAAGCCCCGTGAAACCAATAGATAAACCAATGGATTACACTGTAAACTAAAGGCATTCATTCTTCCGTAAAGTTTTTTTCATCTTTACTCTCCTCTCGGCAGGAAGGTTAACCTTGCCGGACTCCGTTAGTAAATTATTTGCGACTCTAATTGACTTGATTCTCAATATTTGTTAAAGTTGCCTATCAAGCTGGGGGTGCCAGGTATGGCTGAGAGTTTTGATTTAAGTGAAACGACCCCTTGAACCTGAACCGGGTAATGCCGGCGGAGGGAAGCGGCAAGGGGAAATACCCCATTATAATAAGCTGAAAAGCCGCTCCTTTTGTGAGCGGCTTTTTTATTTGAACCATGGGGAATTTAATGAAAAAGATAATTAATGCGGATTTAATTGAAAAACTGATTGACAGGGAGGATCTTCCCTCAAAAGTGGAAGTTTTGGCGGCTCTTGAAAGAGCGAAGGAACTCAAAGGGATAGGACTTGAGGAGACGGCCCTGCTCATGAGAGCCGGCAGGGCAGGTGTCTGCCTTGATGAAATCTATCAGGCCTCGGGTGAGGTGAAAAGGAAGAGCTTCGGTAGCAGGATCGTCCTTTTTGCGCCATTATACCTGACCAATGATTGTATAAATAATTGTCTCTACTGCGGATTCAGGAAGGATAATATTGAGGTCGACCGGAATTCTCTTTCTGTGGAGGATGCTATCAGGGAAGCGAGCCTTCTGGAGAAGACAGGTTTTAACAGGCTCCTTCTGGTGGCAGGTGAGTCACCTAAAAGTTCCTCTATCGAGAGGATTGTTGAAATTGTTAAAGCCATTTACCAGAACACGGGCATGCGTATTATTCATGTCAATGCGGCGCCCATGCCCATTGATAAACTTAAAGCGTTAAAAGCGTCGGGTGTTGGTGTTTTTCAGGTTTTCCAGGAGACTTATCACGAAGAAACCTATGACAAAATGCATACGACAGGGCCTAAAAAGGATTACCGCAGGCGCCTGTATGCCCTGGATAAGGCCATGGAGGCCGGTTTTGATGATGTTGGCATGGGGGCGCTTCTTGGCCTTTATGACTGGCGTTACGAGGTTCTGGCGCTCATTGCACATGCGAGACACCTTTTCGAAAAGTTCGGCGCCTGGCCCCATACCATTTCTGTGCCGCGTTTGCAGCCGACAGTCGGTTCTCCCATAGCTTCAGCGCCTCACCCCGTCTCTGACGAGGAATTCAAGCTCATCGTAGCCCTTTACAGGCTGGCCGTTCCTGCTGCCGGTGTTGTTGTAACGACAAGAGAACCTGCCGTTCTTCGCGACGAGCTTCTCCATATCGGTGTATCGCAGATTAGCGCCGGTTCCAGAACAGACCCCGGTGGCTACTCACAGGATGCTGAGCGCTTTGACGCGTCCCAGTTCAAGACCAGTGACCACAGATCGCTGGAAGAGATGGTCGCGTATATTGCCTCAACGGGGCATTTGCCGTCCCTTTGCACTTCATGCTACAGGGTGGGGAGAACAGGCAGGAGCTTTACTGAAACCGTTTCTCACCAGGAGATGGAGAGGTATTGTCTGCCCAATGCGCTGCTTACTCTCAAGGAGTATGTCATTGATCATGCAAACGGCTCTGCGGCTATATGTAATGAGGTAATTGAAAGGAATGTCTCTCTCATTTCCGACGAGAAGTTGAAAAAAGCAACCCTTGCAAAATTTAAAGAGATAGATGCAGGCAAGCGGGATCTTTACTTTTAGCAAACAATATGGATGGGGAAAAATGGAAATCATAATAAACGGAAACCTGAAAGAAGTGAGGGAAGGGACCACGATAAAATCGCTTCTTGAAGAGATGAAAACTCCGGCTATGGGCATAGCCGTAGAACTTAACCGGGAAATCATACCGAGAAGCAGCCATGAATCGACGGTGCTTAAAGCAGGTGATGCATTGGAGGTTGTCAAGATGGTTGGCGGCGGATGAAAGAAAAAAACTTAATCAGGAGAAATAACAATGGGAAATGATAAACTGGTTCTTGCAGGTCGGGAATACAACTCTCGCCTGCTTATCGGAACGGGAAAATACAAGGATTTTGAAGAGACGAAGAAAGCCGTCGAACTGTCCGGCGCTGAAATAGTTACTGTGGCCGTGAGGCGTGTCAATATTACGGATAATAAAGAGGAAAACCTCCTCGACTATGTGGACCCGAAGAAATACACCATCCTCCCCAATACGGCAGGGTGCTTTACGGCTGATGATGCTATTCGGACCTGCCGTCTGGCCAGGGAAGCAGGTGGCTGGGACATGGTGAAGCTTGAGGTTTTAGGTGATACAAAAACGCTCTTTCCTGATATACCTGCCACCCTTGAAGCGGCTAAAGTCCTCGTTAAGGAAGGCTTTATTGTGATGGCTTATACCAGCGACGATCCCATTACGGCGAAAAAGCTTGAAGATATCGGCTGTGCTGCCGTTATGCCTCTGGGAGCGCCTATCGGAAGCGGACTGGGCATAAGAAATCCCTATAATATCAAGATTATCCTTGAAGATGCTAAAGCGCCTGTTCTTGTTGATGCCGGTGTTGGAACGGCCAGTGACGCTGCCATTGCAATGGAGTTGGGCTGTGACGGTGTGCTCATGAATACGGGAATAGCTGCAGCCAAAGATGCCATCCTTATGGCAAGCGCTATGAAAAAGGCTGTTGAAGCAGGCAGAGAGGCTTACCTTGCCGGAAGAATGCCTATGAAGCTTTATGCGACAGCGAGCAGCCCTATTGAAGGAATCATTGAATAAGCCTTATTATTTTATAGCAATTGCTTAAGCCGGATGACGGGATCAATTAAAGAACTGCCGGTCCTTTACCTTATATCAGACAGGTTACAGAGCAAAAACAGGCCGCTTGCTGAAGTGATAGAGGCGTCGCTAAAAGGTGGCGTCAGGATGGTCCAGTTGAGAGAAAAGGACCTCCCGGTACGGGACCTGTTAAGACTTGCGCTGGAAATAAAGGGCCTAACTGTAGCATACGGCGCAAAGCTGCTCGTTAATGACCGCATCGATGTTGCGCTGGCAGTCGAAGCAGAGGGGGTCCACTTGCCGGCAAGCTCTTTCTCTGTTGAAGATGCAAGATCGGTTCTGGGAGATGATAAAATTATCGGCTTTTCTGCCCATTCAATTGATGAAGCAAAAGAGGCAAAAAGCGCGGGGGCCGACTTTGTTACCTTCAGCCCTGTTTATTATACGCCTTCCAAGGCTGCTTATGGAGAGCCGCAGGGGCTTGACAGGCTAAAAGAGGTGAGGGACGCTATTAACATTCCTGTTTATGGGCTCGGAGGGATAAATGTTGACAATATTAAGGAAGTAATTCGGGCAGGCGCACATGGCGTGGCGCTTATATCGGCCATCATTGGAGCGAAAGATATTCAAGGAGAGTCAGAAAGGTTGGTTGACCTGGCTTCTTCTAAACGACTTAACTAAGGAGTAAAAGATGACACAGTTAATAGAGGCCCGGAAAGGCAATATTACGGCCGAAATGAAAGAAGTTGCTCTTCAGGAAGGGCTTGATCCTGAATTTATAAGACAAGGTATCGCTGACGGGAACATTGTCGTATGCAGAAATAATAAGCACAAATCAGTCCCTCCTCTCGGTATAGGCAAGGGTCTTAAAACGAAGGTAAATGCAAATATCGGCACATCAAGGGACATTAAGGAACTCGATTGCGAACTTGAAAAGCTGAGAGTAGCCGTCAAGGCGGGAGCTGATGCTGTTATGGACCTTTCTACAGGGGGTGATGTAGACCTTGTTCGTCAGAGAGTGATGAAGGAATCTGCTGTTATTATCGGAACGGTTCCCCTCTACCAGGCAGCGCTGGAGACCTTTAATTCGGGGCGGCCTATATTCCAGATGACTGAGGATGAGATCTTTGCCGGTATAGAAAAACACCTGGAAGACGGTGTCGATTTTATTACTGTTCATTGTGGTGTTACAAGAGAATCTGTCAGTCGATTGAGGGCCGAAGGAAGAGTAATGGATGTGGTCAGCCGTGGTGGCGCCTTTTTAACGGAATGGATTCAGAAGAATAAAAAGGAAAATCCTCTTTTCGAGCAATATGACAGACTTCTAGATCTTGCCAAAAAGTATGACGCCGTGCTCTCCCTTGGCGATGGTTTCAGGCCTGGCTGCATTGCCGATGCAACGGACAGGGGGCAGATCCAGGAACTACTCATATTGGGTGAACTCACGGAAAGGGCCTGGGAGGCCGGTGTTCAGGTGATGATCGAAGGGCCGGGGCATGTGCCCATTAACCAGGTGGAGGCCAATATTCTCCTGCAAAAGAGGCTTTGCCACGGCGCTCCATTTTATGTTCTCGGCCCGCTGGTTACGGATATTGCCCCAGGGTACGACCATATAACCTCAGCCATAGGCGGAAGTATTGCTGCTGCTGCCGGGGCTGACTTTCTCTGTTATGTTACCCCTGCCGAGCACCTCAGGCTTCCTACTGTCGAGGATGTTCATGAAGGGGTCATGGGTGTCAGAATTGCCGCCCATGCCGGTGATCTTGCAAAAGGGGTGAAAGGCGCCTGGGACAAGGACCTGAATATGTCCAAAAAGCGCAAGGCCCTCGACTGGGAAGGCCAGATCGAAGCCTGCCTCGATCCCGAAAAGGCAAAACGTTTGCGTGACTCTGCTATCCCCATGGATGCGGAAGATGCCTGCACCATGTGTGCTGCCTTATGCTCCATGAAACTCATGAACCAGGACAAGGAAGAAGGGAATCTTACCTCAGAGCAAGGGTGACAATTATTGTCAGTCACATGTGACGTAAATCGTCACATGTGATGTTGATTGTCATCAAAATTCCTTCTTTTATCATTGTTTAACCTTTTAGCTATTCCTCTGTAAATTTATCTAAACTTTTATAACTCCTTTATTTACAAGCATTATCATCGACATTAAAACCTTGCGCCATATTTTTTTTCAATTGGCATATGGATTGCTTTATAACTTGAGAAAGGATGCCTTAAATCTTATCCGAGATAATTTTATATAAAGATTTGATCGAACAGGATATTGTGTCAGGAGGTGATCGTAAGAAAAAAATTTGATGAGAGTGCAATTAGAAGATCACTAAAGTAGAAGATCACTAAAGATAAAACAGAATAAATAATAAAAAAGAAATGAAGGAGGTAAAAAATGTTAAGAATGTTATCAAAAATGAGCAAGAGAGAGAGTGGTTTTACCCTCATTGAGCTCCTCATCGTTGTCGCCATCATCGGTATTCTGGCAGCCATCGCTATTCCGCAGTTCTCTTCATACAGGCGGAAGGCATACAATTCGGCAGCCCAGAGCGACCTGAAGAACTTCAAAACGGATATGGAAGCTCACTATGCCGAGCACCAGCAGTATCCAAGCAACTAAATAATCAGAATTACGAAAGGAGTGAAGATGATGAAAATGATGAAGATAGTAGCCCTCGCGGCCTTTTTAACTGTAGTTTCGTACGGCAGTGCCTTTGCCGCAGCGGTAACTGTAACTTTTGATCCTGCTTACCCCTATACGGTACCGGTCGGCACTCATGCCGATTACAACATTCCGGTAAAACCCTCGAAGAACGTAAGTCTTGCAGTAAGTATCGATACAAACAACATTAATTATGTGGCGGGTACGTGCCACAAGGCAGGCGACAAAACATTCGCCAGTTCAGCCGGGGACACGAAGATCTATCAAAGGGACCTTGCCCCTGGAAAATGCGCGGATGGTGCGAACACGATCCCGACTGCTCCGGTAGATTTCGGGGTTAATCCTGCTTGGGGGGGTAGTGCGTTTACAGCTATTTAAAGCCTGATAAATACCCGAATTTAAAAACAGACCTGATTATTTTCAGGTCTGTTTTTTTGTGGTATAATAGCGCGATAGTTTGATTATTCCCGGCTTCAGGAAATAAAAACTATATGACGCCTCCAGGCGCTCCGTGCTAATTCGCTTATACTAATAGGGGTACATAAATCCGGTTTTCAAAAGGACAAGGGCCATAGAGGTATAATATATACTGCTTATGTTCAAATATCTATCACTTTTCCGGCCTCATCAATGGATAAAAAACCTTCTTATCCTTTTTCCCCCTCTCTTTGGCGGGACAATTGCCTCAGCAGATGTCATTTTAAGGATATTTCCGGCATTGGCTGCATTCAGCCTTGCTGCCAGCTGCAGCTATATTATTAATGATATATGGGATGCCGAAGCAGACAGGAACCATGTGTCGAAAAAAAATCGCTTAATAGCTCAGAGGGAAATAGCTATACCTGTAGCAGGACTCCTGGCGTTTTTGCTCTTCACCCTCTCTTTTTCTTTGTCTGCTCTTGTTTCAAACCTCTTCTGGCTCTATTTGGCGGCCTATCTTGCAATATCACTCTCCTATACCTTCTTCCTTAAGAACGTTGTAATAGTCGATGTATTTCTTATTTCAGCCGGTTTTCTGGTCAGAGTTCTCTCTGGTGGTGAGGCATTCGGGATTGAAGTTTCCAAATGGCTCTTTATGACCGTATTTATGGTTTCCCTATTCCTGGCGGCAGGCAAGAGAGCAGGGGAGATGATATCTATGGGTAAAGATGCCGTCATTCACAGGAAGAGCCTCTCTGCTTACAGTTCCTCATTTCTGGAGGGGACCCTGTGGTTTTCCGCCTCCGCTTCTCTTGTAACCTATGCCCTCTATACCATTGAAGAGAGAGGCGAATTGTTTTACACTGTTCCTTTAGCAGCTTTTGGCATGCTAAGGTATATTTTCATTGTAAAAGAAGGCAAGGGAGACCCTACGGATGCCCTTTTAAAGGATTGGCAAATAATGTTCACCGGTGTAATCTGGCTGGTGGTTATAGGATTCATTATTTACAGATGATATAATGTCTGCTCACGTCGGCAAAAATCCTGTCTATAAATTGGGAAATGGAGTTATAACTCCTGCAAAAGGAATCGCAATGGTTTCCAAACATGTCAGGCCTGCATATTGGGCCATGCTGCTCTTTTCGATTACTGCCGGTCTCTATTACAGATCTTTATCCGAGGTTTTTGGCGTCTTAACGATAGATGACGGCACATTGATGCAGCATCTCGCCAATCACAGGATGCAGTTCAATGAAGTTTTCCATTCGGCATGGCAAAAGAAGTATTATCGCCCTTTGGTAGATTTTTCCTATCTTGTTGATCAGAGACTGTGGGGAAGCGATCCTTCAGGGTTCCGCACGACTAACGTTCTTATCCACGCCCTTAATGTTGTCTTTTTTTATTTTATGGCCAGGATGCTGTTAAAATTCAAAAACGGCAGGAATGAGATTTCATTATTTGCGGCTATTCTTTTTGGAGTCCATCCTGTTGCAGTCGAATCCGCTTCCTGGATATCCGGGCGCAGCGACTCTCTGGCAACGTTGTGGTCGTTGATAGCTCTTTTGCTGTACTTTCTTGCAAAAGATCGACACCGCTTATATATAATTCCGGCATTTCTTTTCTGTATCCCGGCAATTCTCTCGAAAGAGGTTGCCATAGCCGTGCCGCTGCTTGTCGGCATGTTCGAGATTTTTTATTGCGAGAGCTTTGGCTACGAGCGCAGCAAATATTCCATAGCAGGAATTGCCTTTATTTTATTCTCAATCCCGCTCTTTATCTTGTTCAGAAATATTGTTATTTCGGGAGAAGATATGGGGATCGGTTTAATATTGGGCGGCATTACGGAGGGGAATTTAATTTCCGTTGTGAGTACAGGCCTGGCCTCAATAGGTTTTTACGTGAAGAAATTTATATTCCCATTTCCCCTTAACATGATGATATTTGAAATCAATCTTAATTTATATGCTATATTAGGTGTGATTATTATACTGTGCCTTACTTATTTGATTAATATTGACGAGGCAAAAAATTATTGTTTTCTTTTTATCTGGGCCTTGATCGGTATTGCCCCGGCGGTTCTTATCTCTTTTACAAATATAGCCTGGACGCCCTGGGCGGAAAGATATCTCTATTTTTCATTAGTTCCCTTGTCACTTGTTTGCGGTTTGCTCTTTGCAAAATTATATAATAGCAAGTGGTCAATAACATCAAAGGTTTTACTTTTTGTTATTATCTGTCTTTTTATGCTGTCAAGCTACAACAGAAGCCTTGAGATGAACAGCAATGAGTTGATATGGAAGGATTCATATATTAAATCACCTACTTTTATAGGAGCAGCGGTCGGCTATGCCGGGACACTCGCCGGCAACAATAAACCGGAAGAAGCAGAAGTTGTTTTAAATAAAGCAATAAAGCTTGAAGGGGCAAAGCATTTTCTTTTCCATCGGCTCGGACATATAAGTTGTGAAAAAGGCGATCTCGATGAAGCCGAACGATTTTATCGAAAAGCTTTATTGGAAGCAAGAAAGGATAAATTGCTGGTTACGGTAGGAGCAGCTGTCAGAAGAGATATCCTCATCTCTCTTTCGGATATAAATCTGAAAAGAGCAGGAACGGCTGCCGACAAAGATGAGAAAGAGGCATATTATCTTGCCGGGATAAAGGGCCTCATAGAGGCTTATAATGAAAAAAAACTCAATATTTTGAACTACAGGATCGCCAAGGTTTATATCGTGATGGGGAAAGATAATAAGGCTGCCGAATTCCTGAAAAAATTTATCCGTAGCGGGCAGAACAAGCTTTATCAGGGAGCAGCCAAAAGAATGCTGGAAAAGATAAATTTAAAAGGTGCCTTGCCTGCTCGCTAAAATACAAAAAAGGTCACCCATATAAAAAATTTGGAGAAACCGCTGGGAAATAAAGTTGTTACAGGAAGGCAATGATTCTCAATTGTAACTTAAGGGTACCTCTAATAATTTATGAATATCATCTGGGAGTCTGTCGGACTTAGGGGACCGAAGCGAGGGAAAGTGATTTTGAGTTGGATTTGACCATTAAATGAGGCGAATATTGAACATATTTAACGAATTTAATCGGGAAATCCGGCCAAAAGAACTTTTCCACAGCAGATTCGACCTAAGTCCGACAGGCTCCCAGGTGTAAAAAAAGCCAACTTCTGTATTAAAAAAATTGGCAAGTAGCGTTGTTGATTGCCGAAATTTTTGCCTTGAATTCGACTTCTTAAATTCACTTGGCTATTTTGTAGAATTAATAGATATCCCTTAATACTCAATAAAGGACTGTCTACGATGTCAAGCAAATTAAATATGTTCAATAATATTACAACTATAGAGCCGAAAAAAGGTTGGATACCTGTTAACTTTAGGGAGATATGGCAGTTTCGAGAGTTACTCTATTTTCTTGCCTGGCGTGATGTAAAGGTCAAGTACAAGCAGACTGCCATAGGCGTTATATGGGTCATAATACAGCCATTTTTGACAATGACTGTATTATCCGTCATATTCGGAAGGTTTGGCAAGATCCCCTCAGATGGTGTCCCATATCCCATATTTGTTTTTATTGGTCTTCTCCCGTGGCAGTATTTTGCATCTGTACTGGGACAGTCCACGACTTCTGTGGTGGCGGGCGGAAATATGGTAACCAAGGTATATTTTCCAAGGCTTATCATGCCGGCCAGCACCGCCATTGCAGCCCTCCTGGACCTCTTTATCGCCTCTCTTATACTCCTTTTAATGATGGTCTATTATGAGGTGAGCATAAGTTTCGGCCTGCTGCTTGTTCCATTTCTGGTGATGCTTGTCATCATGAATGCCGTGGGCTTCGGTATGTGGTTTTCCGCTCTTAATGTAAGGTACAGGGATGTTCAGCATGCAATCCCCTTTCTCATTCAAATATGGATGTTTGCCACACCGGTTATTTATCCCGGCAGCATGTTAAACGAAAAGTATGCATGGATACTTGCGCTTAACCCTATGGGAGGCATCATAGAGGCCTTTAGGCCCGCTGTATTGGGTAATGCTCCGATTCCGTGGGAGCAACTCGGCATATCGGCAGCAGTCGGTTTTCTGGTTTTGGTTGGCGGGATGTTGTATTTTAGAAAGGTAGAACGGTATTTCGCTGATGTAATTTAGAACACACACTGAAGAGAGAGCAGAGTTTAAATGGTATTTAAGTTCTTTCCTCAGCGTCTTACCCGTCCTCTGCGCAAAAAAAAAATTAGCTGATATTTTGCACAAGTATTTATAAATGAGTTCGATTATAAAGGTAGAAAACATATCCAAGTCCTATCGTATAGGCAAAAAGGTGTCCTATGGTTCTCTGCGAGATGAGATAATGCAGACGATTACGGCACTCTTCAAACGTCATTCAATGGATGACGTGGAAGATAACAAAATCTGGGCACTCAAAGATGTCTCCTTCGAGGTAAAGGAGGGGGAGGTGCTCGGGATCATCGGCAAAAACGGTGCGGGTAAGAGTACTCTATTGAAAATACTTTCCAGGATAACGGAGCCTACATCGGGCAGAATTGCAATGAGGGGTCGGGTAGTCAGTCTTCTGGAGGTGGGGACGGGATTTCATCCCGAATTAACAGGACGGGAAAACATTTATCTAAACGGTGCAATTTTGGGGATGACAAAGAAAGAGATCCATTCTAAATTTGATGAGATAGTTGCCTTTGCCGAAATAGAAAAATTTCTGGATACTCCCGTCAAGCGTTACTCAAGCGGCATGTATGTGAGGCTTGCTTTTGCAGTGGCGGCTCATCTTGAGCCTGAAATACTTATTGTCGATGAGGTTCTTGCCGTAGGTGATGCTGCTTTCCAGAAGAAATGTTTGGGAAAAATGGGTGATGTAGGGAAAGAAGGGAGAACAGTTCTCTTTGTTAGTCACAACATGGGAGCGGTTAAATCATTATGTAGTTCAGCTTTATTTATTTCCGAGGGAAAGCTTATGGCACAAGGGGCTGTAGGTCATACAATTGAGCAATACTTTGTTACTGTGGCAGGTGAAGTTGCTGATGAAGGGGTGGTGAACTGGCCTGACTCGGAGACAGCACCTGGCGGTAAAGAAATGCGACTTGTTTCCATCAGGCTCCTTGATAGGGAAAATAGACCTGGTAGTAATTTCGACACCGGAAAAGCGATCAGTGTAGAAATAACTTACAGGCTTTTTGAGAAAATCAGAGGGATGAGACTCATTCTTCAGTTGATAAACTCTGAAGGTGTAATTGCTTTTACATCGACGGACGAGGACCTTCGTAGCGATGAAAACAGCCCAGGGCTTTACCGTACTGTCTGCACAATCCCAGGTGGTCTCCTAAATTCAGGACTTTATTTTGTGCTCATCCATTCAGGTTGTCCCGGTGTGAAGGTTCTGGTCTGCGGGAAGGAATTAATACGGTTCCATGCCGAAAAGACAGGCCAGCATGGTTCCCTTTACCCAGAGAAGTGGCTCGGTGTGATTGCACCCAAACTTGAGTGGAAAACGGAAGTGCTTTAGAAAAGGCAAGCAAGATATGATAAGTGATGCTTTTAAAAAAGTTCGGGACCTGTTTAAGCCACAATATGATAAGAAAAGTTTGATGGAGATTCTGCCCGATGATGTATTTCTGGTATCTTATCCCAAATCGGGAAATACATGGATGAGATTTCTCATAGGTAACTATATTTCAGATCATAAGGTAGACTTTACTAACAGCCATCTTGTAGTCCCCGATCTTCATTTTAATCCTGAATATTGTAAAGAAATTCATGCCAGACCAAGATTTATAAAAAGCCATATGCCTTATACTTCCAAATATCCTCGCGTTATTTACATTGTGAGGGATGGCAGAGATGTGGCTGTTTCCTATTATTATTATCGATTGAAAAGGGGAGACCTATCTAAAGAAGAAACTTCTTTTTCGGAATATTTAAAAGACTTTTATTTGGAGGGTATCCCTCTGTTTGGAACCTGGTCGCAGAATGTTGCTTCCTGGCTTGACAGGATGAAAGATGGAAATATCCTCTTGCTCAAGTACGAAGACGTGTTAAAAGATACTGAGACAGAACTAGTAAAAGCTCTCGAATTTGCCGGACTTGATATTGAAAAAAAACGTCTTGAAAGGGCGATTGAGGAATCATCCTTTCCCAGGATGCAGGAACTAGAAGTCAGACAACATAATGAGTGCCCAACGCTTGGGAAAGAGCTTGAAAATAAAGATATTCTTTTTGTCAGGGAGGGAAGGTCTGGCGGATGGAAAAACTATTTTTCAATAGAGGATGAGAAGGCTTTTTACAAGTATAATAATTCTGTTATGGACAAACTAGGCTATATCTGATTATGACGGATGTAATAAATCCATTGCTGCCGGATTCTGAAATTATTTTATTAAAAAAATATTTTACATTGACTTTGATACGCGATTGGGAATCAAATTATAGGATTGACATTTCATCTGAACTCAAAGG
The DNA here is from genome assembly GCA_029860075.1 of Deltaproteobacteria bacterium. Lineage (NCBI taxonomy): Bacteria > Pseudomonadati > Myxococcota > Myxococcia > Deltaproteobacteria bacterium. Next base: position 68,403 of record JAOUBX010000005.1, read on the forward strand.
AATAGAGGAAATCTGTCTTTACAGGTGTAAAAAGAGCCGGCTTGATTTTTTTTATCCAGTCTCTGCAAGTGGTGGCCCTGAACTATATAAGAAACTGCAAAATTTTGATTGGTTCTACATGCCGGAAAAATGGGAGTTTGATGAAGCACTGAAAGACCTGAAAGATGGTGGAAGACTTCTTGAGATTGGATGTGGCAGAGGTTTCTTTATCGAAAAGGTTTTAAATCAATTCCCTGAAATCATGGCAAAAGGAATAGAATCTAATGGTGATGCTCTGGTAGAACCATTAGAAAAAGGACTCCCTGTAGAAATGGCACGTACAACGGATTTGATTGAAAGGAAAGAATTGTTTGATGCTGTATGCAGCTTTCAGGTTCTTGAACATATAAGTTCACCGCGCAGCTTTTTTGATGATGTGTTAAAACTTTTAAAACCGGGTGGATTACTTATCCTTTGCGTACCAAATAAAGAAAGTTTCATCAAACATCAATTTAACCTTCTGGATATGCCACCTCATCACATGACAAGGTGGAGCCTGACAACATTTAAGTTTCTGGAGAATATTTTTCCTTTAAAGCTTGAAAAAGCTTCCTTTGAGCCATTGGCGGATTACCATATTGATTGGTATTTGCAGACATATAAAGACTTTATTCGTCATAAAGTCCGAATTCCATTGGTGCTGATGGATTATGCTGCTTATTTGTTTAAAAAAAGAGGACTTAATAGATATTGTAAAGGACACAGTTTATATGTGAGATTTAAAAAGTTATGAAATTTATCAACTTTATTTGTGCAAGCAGATCTGATAAAGATGGGGAAAATGTTAATCTCGGCAATCCCGGAAACCAGGTTCTTCAACCTTAGAGAAGGGATAACTTTATATATGGAGGCTGTTAAACCGGTAAAATGAGCTTGTTTATAATTCTGTTGTTTGGATCAGCCTTATTAAAGTAAAAGCCATGAGGAATTTAGATTGAAGGATTTACTCTTAAGAACAGCTAAGGACATCTCTTTTTTAGGGCTCTTTAAAGAGTTGTATTGCAATTATCAGAAACGCAGATTTTTTAGTAAACTTCAGTCCTCAAAAGAAAAGCTCCTCCTTTTTCCTGTAAAAAATGTTTCCAGGAAAAAAGATGAGCTTCTTAATATAGTTCAGATCAGTACTTACGATAATTTAGGTGGGGCTGCTCTTGTGGCTTTTCGACTGTACAATATCTATAGAGGAAAAGGACATCACTCTATAATGTTTGTTGGATATAAGTCGAGTAAAGATGAAAATGTGATTAACATTATGAATAGCCGCGATGATGCTTTTCGTGAAATTTGTCAGGAGGAAGGTCTTTTATACTGGAACTTCCTTTCTTCATTCAATCTTGCTAATAAAGCGGCATTTAAAGATGGCCATATACTGCATTTCCACAATGTACATGGTTATTATTTTAGTTATCATGCGTTACCCGGCCTGACGAGGCTAAAACCCACTGTATGGACACTCCATGATATGCAATCCATAACAGGTCACTGCGCTTTTTCCTATGACTGTGGCAAGTGGGAGACAGGTTGTGGGGATTGTCCACTCCTCGATGCTTCGCCGGCCCTGGAAAAGGATACGACTGCAATGCTTTGGAAAGATAAAAAAGAGCTCTATAGGGAGGCTGAGGTTGATATCGTTGTCCCCTCAAAGTGGCTCTATAATATTGTAAAGAAGAGTATTTTGTCGGATAAAGATGTACATCTCATCTATAATGGAATAGATACATCGTTATTTAAACCGAAACCTAAATCTGAAATGCGAAGAAAGTTTAACATAGATTCCGAAAAGATTGTTTTCATTACCTCTATAGCTGGTGGCATGAAAAACTCACAAAAGGGAGCCTCTTATTTGCTGGAAGCTCTAAAAAAAATGGAATTTAAAAAAGACATTGTTCTCATATGTATGGGGGAGAAGGATGAAAGCTATGAAATAGAGGGTGTAACCTGGATGAATACGGGGCATATATTTTGTGAAGAAAAGCTTGCGGAATGGTATTGTGCTGCCGATCTATTCCTCTACCCCTCTTTAGCTGATAATTGTCCTCTTGCTGTTCTTGAAGCGATGGCATGCGGACTTCCTGTGGTGACATTTGCTACAGGTGGAATTCCCGAACTTGTAAAACATATGGAAACGGGTTATGTAGCAAGGTACAGGGACATTGATGACTTTATAAAAGGAATAGAAACCTTTCTATATGATAGGGACTTAGGGCTCTTGGCAGGGAAAATGGCACGGATAAATGCTGAAAACAACTTTTCACTCCATCAAATGACCGCTTCATATTTGGATCTCTATTATAATGTTATTAATAAAAGGTACAATTCGAATAAAAGTTAAATTAATTTTTTTGATTTTAAACTATGAAAATATCAGTCATTACTCCATCTCTGAACAGTGTGAGATATATGGAAGATTCCATTATTTCTGTTTTAAAACAAAATTATTCCAACTTTGAACATATTATTGTTGATGGAGGTTCCACCGACTGCACTATTGATATGTTAAAGAAATATCCTCATTTAAAATGGATTTCTGAACCAGACAATGGCCAATCCCAAGCCATGAATAAAGGTTTTGAAATGTCTTCGGGAGATATTATTGTATATTTAAATGCGGATGACTACTTTGAGCCTGGGGCATTTTTTAAAGTATCAAGCTTTTTCAGGGAAAACAGGAGTGCCATATTTCTTGTAGGAAAACTGCGTGTTATAGAAGAATCTGGAAATCAATGGATTAATAATCCAAAGATATCATTTGCAGATATGATAAGATGGTGGGAATCCCAAGCTTATCCATATAATCCGGCAGCTTATTTTTACAAGAGAGAAATTCATGAACAAGGCTGCAAATTTAATGAAGATGAACATTATTTTATGGACTGGGAGTTTTTACTGGATGCATCTAAATTATGCAAATTTAATAAAATTGATGCTATCTTGGGGAACTTCAGATTAATGCATGGGACAAAAACATTCGAAACGAAGACGACCTCATATTATACCCGCCGATATAATGCATCCATACGTTTTGCAGCTTCCCTCGGGAATGAAGAGAAAGTGGCTTTTATGCATGATCTAGATCAAATCTATAAGCAGGAAATAAAAAAATATAGAAATGAAAAAAATACGTGATAAAAGCGATTCTAAAGTAATGTCTTTAGATTTTAAATTATTTATAAAAGCGAAAAAGATTTTTAAGATGGACAAAAACTGATATAAACTTTATTACTAATTAAAGTGCTTTAAACCAGGAACACACTAATTTTCAATTATTAGATATGCCTGAAATAACGGTAATTATTCCCACTCTTAATCGAGCTGACTATTTAAAAACAGCATTAGAAAGTTTAAGAGAACAAACACTCAGCAATAGCCATTTTGAAGTGATTGTTGTAGACAATGGCTCACAGGACAATACTTTAGAGGTTACAGAACATTTCATCAGAAATAACAATATTAATTTAAGGTATGTTCTTGAAAAGAATTATGGATTGCATAATGGAAGACATCGAGGTGCAGTGGAAGCAAAGTCTGAAATCCTTTCCTATATTGATGACGATGTTATTGTTACAAAAGCTTGGCTTCAGTCGATTAAGGAAGCTTTCAGTGATGGGGATGTCTCTTTGGTTGGTGGGAAAATATTACCACACTGGGAAGGCGATATTCCTCATTGGTTAAATTCTTTTAAATACGATGTTGACGGGGGCTGGGCAATTGGGTATTTGAGCCTTCTCGATTTGGGCGATAGAGTGAAAAGAATACCTGCTCATTATGTTTACGGCTGTAACTTTTCTATCCGAAAGTCTATTCTTTATGAATGCGGAGGTTTTAATCCTGATGGTATGCCGCAGGAACTAATAAAGTACAGGGGAAATGGAGAGAGTGCTCTTTCAGAGCAAATAATGAATAAAAACAATATATCTCTCTATGTTCCTTCTGCTGCTGTTTTCCATCGAATCCCTGAAATGCGTTTGACAATAGAGTACTTTTGCCGGAGGGCATATAATCAGGGGATTTCAGACTCCTTTTCAGAAATCAGGAAAGCAGGTGCTTTGACGAAACAGGAAAAAGAGAATAGAGATTCTTCTTCATTTATTAATCGCTTAAAACAGCTATTAACGTTTTCTCCTGTCTTTTCGGAAGAAGCCGAGATTGAAAAAAATAATATTCAGAAACAGGTCAGAGAGGCTTACCAGAAGGGGAAGGCCTACCACCGTTCCCAAGTGGAAAAAGATCCCCATCTTTTGAAATATGTATTAAAGGACAATTACTTCAAGGATTAATATCTTTTTAGTTATTTAATATAAGGAGGAAGCATTTGAAGGGGAAAGTTGAAAAAGTTGTTGATGGGCAAAACTTGCTGTCCATCATCATTTATGCTGGTTATGCCAAGGAAGGAATAGAATTTTTTACACCAAATGAATTTTCTCAGCAGCTTGCATACATGAACCGACCAGTTGGATTTCAGATTGAACCACATGTCCATAACTATGTGCCAAGAAAGGTCCACTTTACTCAGGAAGTGTTACTTATACGCAAAGGAAAGATCAAGGTTGATTTTTATTCACAGGATAAAATGTATCTTGAAAGCCGTGTACTTGAAACGGGTGACGTGATATTGCTGGCTTCTGGAGGCCATGGGTTCACTATGCTTGAAGCTACCGAAATAATTGAAGTGAAACAGGGCCCTTATACAGGAGATGAAGATAAAACCAGGTTTTAAGGGATAACACACCTTCCCAATAAGGATTGATAATGATTCCCGTGAATGCCCCCCTTCTTGATGGTCGTGAGAAAGAACTTCTTCTGGAGTGTATAGACAGTGGTTGGATCTCTTCAGAAGGTCCCTTTGTCAGGCAGTTTGAAGAACAATTTTCTGCAAGAGTTGATCGCAAATATGGTATTGCCGTAGCCAATGGTTCTGCTGCCCTGGATGTTGCTGTGGCAGCGATAGGTATTGGCAAGGGCGATGAAGTCATTATGCCGGCTTTTACGATTATTTCGCCGGCTGCCTCTGTCGTAAGAGCAGGTGGTATCCCGGTTTTGGTGGACAGTGATCCTTTTACCTGGAACATGGATATCTCCCAGGTTGAGAGAAAGATTACCGAAAAAACGAAGGCGATTATGGTTGTTCATATCTATGGTTTGCCCGTAGATATGAATCCGCTTATAGAGATTGCCGAAAAGCATGGACTGAAAATTATCGAGGATGCAGCCGAGATGCATGGACAGACCTATAATGGGAAACCGTGCGGAAGTTTTGGAGATATCAGCACTTTTAGTTTTTATTCAAATAAACATATAACAACAGGTGAAGGGGGGATGGCAGTAACAGATGATGAAGGATTGGCAGAAAAGTGTAGATACTATCGCAACCTCTGTTTCCAATCTAAAAAGCGATTTGTTCATGAAGACATGGGGTGGAATTATCGGATGACGAATATGCAGGCAGCACTCGGTCTGGCCCAGCTTGAGCGCCTTGATGAGTTTGTTGCCAGAAAACGGCATGTAGGAGAGTTCTATACCTCTTTGATATCAAATATCCCCGGACTGCAACTGCCTTTGTCCCAGACTGGCTATGCTGAAAATATCTATTGGATTTATGGATTGGTACTGAACAAAGAGATCCCTTTTGATGCCGGAGAGGCTATGCGGCGACTTAGAAAAAAAGAGATTGGAACACGACCTTTTTTCTGGCCCATGCATGAGCAGCCAGTGTTTAATAAAATAGGACTTTTTGATGGAGAGAAACATCCGGTCGCAGAATGTTTGGCTAGAAGGGGCTTCTATATACCCAGTGGCCTGGCACTTACAAAAGAACAGATGGGTCAGGTGTGCGGTGTGCTAAAGGAGGTTCTCGGATGAAGGTTTTCGGGAACGGTTACGCCGGTTTCTACGACACACTTTACGCGCAGAAGGACTACGTGGCTGAGTGTGACTACCTGGAAAGGCTTTTTGAGAAGTACTCCGGCACTCCTGTGAGCTCCGTACTTGATATCGGATGCGGTACGGGCGGACACACTGTCGTGCTGGCTCGGCGCGGTTATGAGTGTGCGGGAGTGGATCTTTCCCCCGGAATGCTCGATCGGGCAAGGGAGAAGGCCGAAGAGGCGGGGGCAGCTGTCGAATTCATTGAGGGCGATCTTCGTGACTTTGACTTGGCGAGGCGTTTCGGCACCGTGATTGCCATGTTCGCGGTGATGGGGTATCAGACGACAAATGAGGACGTTGAGAACACGTTAAGGACGGTTAGAAGGCACCTTGGAAAAGGAGGACTCTTTATCTTCGACATATGGTCGGGTCCGGCAGTTCTCAGCCAAAAACCGACGGACAGGGAGAAGTTTATTGAAGGGGGAGAGCCGGACGAGAGGATATTAAGGACTGCAAAGCCCCGGCTCGATATACTGAACCACACAGTGGAGGTCGACTATACGGTTGTGCGTACCAAAGGTAAAAAGATTATAGATGAAACAAAGGAATCACATCTAATGAGATTTTTCTTCCCGCAGGAGATGAAATACTTCCTTTCGAAAAACGGGTTTGAGCTGGTAGTCGTGATGCCCTTTATGGAGTTTGACAAAACCCCCTCAGTAAAGGACTGGAATGTTCAGTTTGTCGCAAGGGCTTGCTAATGAGCGGTTAAATGGGTAAAAGTGCGGCACTTAATAAAAAGGTAGCGTTCTTTGTATATGATTATATCCTCAGTGAATCGCCCACAATTGTATATAGCGCCCTGGAGCTTGCGAAAAATGGGTTTCAGGTGGATATATTCTACAATAAGCGTATTGACGATAGAAATGTATTTACTAATGATAATATAAGTATAAAATTCCCTCCAATGCCTTCCGGCTCCGAGGGTATGAAGTTTGATATCGCGGTGGGGGTGCATGAAAACAGGACAGGTGGTCTCGTCCATAAAGCAAAACAAGCCATTAAGTCTGCAATGCCGTCGGTCATATTGAAAATAATGTATTGCTTTTTTTCTTTGTACCATCGGATATTTGCCTCCTTTAACTTCTATTATGGAGAAATAAAATTCATCAGACAGATAAAGGGGATAATAAACAAGGATTATTATGATTGCTTCATAGCAGTGGAGCCAGAGGGACTGTTGCCATGCACATATTTTTCCATCAGGCACAAGGTACCCTTAATATATTTCAGTCTGGAACTTAATAATCTTTCCTGGGACAAGAAAAGACCGCTTTTTAAATTTTTTGAAAGGCTTGGGAATAAACGGGCAATTTGCACAATTATTCAAGACGAGGAAAGGGCAGGGATTTTGCTGAAGGATAACAGGGTTGAAGACCAGGAGGTAATAATTCTACCGGTTTCGGCACGTGGTGCTGCCTACAGGAAAAAATCCAATTATCTCAGAGAAAAACTTGGAATACCTGAAGACAAAAAGATTGTCCTTTATGCAGGCTGTATAAGTGGGTGGGCAATGTGTGTTGAATTGGCAGAGGCTTCATCCAAATGGAATGAGGAGTTTGTGCTTGTGCTGCATGGGCCTCGTCATGAAAAGGATTGCCTTGAAAGGTTGATGCCCTATACCGAAGACGGCAGGGTAAGGCTGTCCCTGGATTGGGTTCCTTACGGTGAACTGGACGCACTAATTTCATCAGGGGATGTTGGGATTGCCTTGTATAGAGGTGATGTTCTCAATAATCGGCTCATTGGCGCTGCGTCTTCAAAATTTGCCCAGTATTTAAAGTGCGGAATACCGATAATAACCAATGATTATTCCAGCATTAGGAAAGTTATTAATAAATACAAATGTGGAGAATGCATTGCAGACATATCAGAAAGCGGTATTGCAATTGAGGAGATATTTGGAAACTATCTTACATACAGCAAAGGCGCTTATGAATGTTATGAAAAAAGATATAATTTTTCCAGTAATTTCAAACCTGTCATTGATAAGTTGTCCACCCTTTAAGAGTGAGTATGTTCACAAGACTGGCGCGGATATTTTCGACCGAGAGAATTTTATTGCACAAGGTGTATTGCCATCATCTTAAGAAGAACCCTCGAGTATCTTATATAATGAACTATAATGGGCACGATTATCCTTGTGATACTATATTGACTGACAAGGTACGATCCCTTCCGAGTAATGAAAGGTACGTGAAAACCGGCTGGTATGAACTGATGTTGCTCCGTTATGGACTTGCCATGAGTTACGGCGGAGGCAAGGATATCCTGGATACTTGCAGTGGTCTTGGATGGGGGGCTTTTCTAATGGAAGGGGTTTGCAGAAGCCTGACATGCATAGAACTGGACTGGGAGTCGATTAAGTTCTCCAATGCTGTATGGCCCTGCAAACATGTAAATATAGTCAATGGGTCTGTACTTGAAATGCCCTTTTCGGGAGATTTTTTCCATTTGGTGACGGCAATGGAGAGTATCGAACATTTTTGCGTAGATGACATAAAGATTTACCTGAACGAACTATATAGAGTACTCAAGCCGGGCGGCATGCTGGTGGGAAGTTCATACTTTACCGATACTGAAGACGACGCGGAAAAAGTTTGTTCGAAAAATAAATTTCACCTTCATATCTGCACTCGTGCAGAGATAGAAAGGCTGCTTACAGAGGCAGGTTTTAACAATATAAGAATATATAATAATAAATTATTCCTGACCGCAAGAAAGTAGGGATATATTCTATGGCAGATGTGCAATGAATATACTTATGATGACATCTCCGGCGCCAAAGATCGCGCCGTTCTGGACCTCAGAGAAGAGGCCCCCGCTGGGGGTGGGCTACCTTATTGCCGTACTCAAGGCAGAAGGCCACAATATCTTTTTTATAGATAACTATCTTGAACCTGGTAATGTTCTTGAAACCGATTTCTTATCAAAAAATAAAATAGATTTTGTTGGAATATATTCCAACACGATATGTTATCAGGAAACAGTCTCAATGTTTATTAAATTGCAGGAACTTAGAGAAAAAAAGTTGTGGCATGGAAAAATTGTTGTTGGTGGCCCCCACACTTCCGTCGGTCTGGATACTATCCCTGAATTTGTTGATCATATAGTTATAGGAGAAGGAGAATTGTCCGTTCCAGAGATAATTTCTGGGAAGCAAAAAAATAGGGTGGTTCGTGGGAAACCTGTTATGGATATGGACAGTCTCCCTCTTCCTGCATGGGAGGAATTTATTTATAAACCTTACCTTTGGAAGCATTCATGGGTTGATGCTTATCCGTTATATACTTTTAACACGAGCCGTGGCTGTCCTTTCGATTGCAACTTCTGTTCTGTTCAGTCAATTTGGGGACAAACATACAGATATATGTCGGCAGGAAGAATTGTGTCAGATATTGTTTACATGATGAAGTATTATGGACTAAAGGGAGCCTATTTTAGAGAAGATCACTTTACTCTCAAGAAATCAAGAATCGTAGAGTTTTGTGAGTTGCTATTAAAGAAGAATATAAGAATAGACTGGCTATGTGAAACAAGGGTAGACAATTTATGTGATCTGGAGTACCAAAAGCTCATGGCCAAGGCTGGATGCAAGGCTTTCTATATAGGTGTAGAAAGTGGCAGTCCCAGGATGCTGGAGTTTTTCAAAAAAGAAGAGACTGTAGAACAATTTACAGAAGCATTCCATATGGCTAAGGAAGTGGGGATAAAAACGTATGCCAGTTTTGTTGTCGGAGCTCCAACTGAAACAGAAGAAGACAGGAAGATGACGGAAGATCTCATCTCTACTATAAAGCCTGATTATACTGGAAAGAATGTTTTTGTTGGTATCCCTGGCTCGGAGCTTTACGATTATGTTAAAAAAAATCGGCTTTATGAATATGAAGATTTGAATAAGGTATTGTATTTGAAGGGGCATAATAAGCGCGTTGATATTTACTATGGCGGGAATCCATACTTAAAAATCCCAAATTCGACAATAAGAAGGAAGATATTGGCTTTTGAGTTAAAGAATAGAGCTATTGGATTATATGGCCGGCTTAGAAAAATATTGCGGTAATTTAAGCAATCCAAAAGTTACAGTCCTTATGTCTGTCTACAACGGAGAAAAATATCTCCGGGAAGCGATTGATAGCATACTTGATCAATCCTTTAAGGACTTTGAATTTTTGATTATAAATGACGGATCGATAGATAAAACTCATGAGATACTCAAATCTTATGATGGCACCTGTCTTAGAATCATAGAACAGGAAAATATGGGCTTAACCAAATCCCTTAATAAGGGTTTGTCGCTGGCCAAAGGACAGTATATTGCCAGAATGGATGCCGATGACATTAGCCTCCCCCATCGACTTGAAAAACAGGTCAGGCTTATGGATAGGGAGCCAGATATTGGAATTTGCGGAACATGGGTCAAGACTATCGGTGACTCAAAAGAAGATATTTGGCGTTACCCGACAGAGCCAGAGGTTATAAGATGCCGGATGCTTTTTGAATCGGCACTTGCACACCCATCTGTCATGATACGGCGAAGTTTTTTTATCAATAACCATCTGAGCTATGATGAGAAGCTCCAGTGGGCGCAGGATTACGAATTATGGGTCAGGTGCTCAAGCCTTTCCACTTTGAAAAATTTAGAGGAGGTACTTCTTTTATACCGCAGCCATCCTAATGGGGTGGGGAAAAGGTCATCCTGCGAACAAAGGGCTGCAGCTAACCTTGTAAGGAAGCAACAGCTCTCACAGATTGGTTTAAGGCCGGACTCGGCAGAGTTTAATATTCACGAACGTTTGAGTTATTACGATTTTGAAATTTGTAAGGAGTTTGTTGAAGCGGCCAATTTATGGTTGATGAAATTGCTGGATGCAAACGGTAAGGTGGGCTACTATCATAATTCAGATTTTGAACAGGTTTTGGCCAAGAGGTGGTATAGGGTATGCACAATGTCATCAGGGCTTGGTCTCTGGGTATGGAAGACCTTCTGTCAATCGTCGTTAAGTAAATCGGCTGGGCTGAATTTTGTTCAAAGGGCAAAACTCATGGCGAAGTGTGGAATGAAATATGGAGCAATCTGAACCGGATATTTCTATTGTTGTCTGCACATACAATCGTGCCGAGCTTCTGAAGGGTTGTCTCGAGAGCCTTGCCCATCAATCAGTTGAGGAATCTGACTACGAGGTTATCATTGTGGACAACAACTCGACTGACAACACCGAAGACATCGCAAATGCCTTTGCCGAGAGGTATCCAAATTTTTTTTACGTGAAGGAAGCTAATCAGGGGCTGAGCCATGCCAGAAACAAAGGATATATGGAGGCCCGTGGTAAGTACGTAGCTTATATCGATGACGATGCAAGGGCTGAGGCGAGATGGGCGGAGTTAATTGTGGAGGCTTTCGAGATAGTAACCCCTGCCCCAGTGGCCGTTGGCGGGAAAATCCTTCCGTGGTATGATATCCCCCCGCCAACGTGGTTTTCAGATAGTGTTGAGATGAGAAGTTGGGGGGAAGAGAAAGGATTTTTAAAGCAGCCAGACGCGCAGTTCGGTTTTTCCGGATCAAATATGGCTATTAATAAATCTGTTCTTGTAAAATATAATGGCTTTTCTGCTGATTATGGCATGCTGGGTATTATGATGGGATTTGGGGAGGAGGCTGAGCTATTTTACCGCATTTATAAGGAGCACCCCCTATTCTGGTATGACCCTGCCGTTCAGGTGAGACATCGGGTGCCGGCTGAAAAGATGACTCTGTACTACCAGATTAAGCGAAGCTTTATGGCGGGCATTGCTAAGGCAGGCATTGTCGAAGAGAACCGGTTATTTGGAATATTTAAGATGTCGATGCTCATAATACTCAAAATCGGCATATTGCCGCTTCGCATTAACTGGCTTAATCACAACCGGAAAAGAGGGCTTTTAAAGTGTGTCGAACCTGTAGCCTCCCATGCAGGCTTTTTAAAAGGATTAATTTCCCGAACATCTAACAGATGAGCACTATATTTGCTGAACAAATGTCAAATGACCGTCATAACACCACCATGAACTATCCGGTTGTAAGCATTGTTATCCCAACATTTAACCGTGCCCACCTTTTAGGCCTTGCTATAAACACTGTTCTTAGTCAAACTTATAGAAATTTTGATCTGATTATAGTAGATGATGCCTCGGCAGATAATACGGAAGATATTGTAAACAGTTTTAATGACAATAGAATAAGATATTGTAGGCATGAAAAGAATAGAGGAGGTTCGGCAGCCAGGAATACCGGCATTAAGGCTGCCAGAGGAGAATATATTGCTTTTTTAGATGATGATGATGAGTGGTTACCGAGAAAATTGGAACAGCAGGTAGCAAAATTTTCCGAGTCATCGGAAAAAGTTGGGCTGATTTATTGTGGATACGCTTGTGTGTACCAAGATAGGGTTGTATCAGAAATTATTCCTAAGTTAAAAGGGAGCATTTATCGAGAGACTCTGCAATCTTGTATTTTAGGTGGTCCTACTGCAATCGTTAAAAGGGAATGTTTCGATAAATCTGGATTTTTTGATGAAGATCTTAAAGCTTGCCAGGATTGGGACTTGTGGATCAGAATTGCAAAATTGTATGATTTTGATTTTGTGCCTGAAATACTTGCCAAGTATACTCTCCATGGCAATCAGGTGTCAGCAGGTTTGAATAACCGTATTTCAGCAAGGGAAATACTTTTGGATAAATACAAAGATGATTTGAAAGCATTTCCATCTGTCTTATCTCATCATTTACAGCGGCTCGGTTCTCTCTATGCACTTGCTGACAAGCGTTCTGAAGGACTTAAATTTGTCCGCCATGCAATTCAGATTAACCCATTAAATTGGAAGAGATACCTTCACTTCTTACTGCTTTTTTTTTCCTCCGCTTTGTATAAAAAACTTCTGTGCAGATATGGTGTACAGAGAGAAGGAAATATTATTCTATATCATTAAAAGGTACTAAAGAGAATCTTTTGTCAATAATAGTTATTTAGATCCTATGGCCTGTTTTTCCCTCTGAACACCTTATTTATTTGAAGGATCAACAATCAGTATATCTCTGCATTTAAGTCCTCTGCGCATACAAATAAGCTTAAGAACGCTATACGTTTGATTTACACTACCAGTCTTCCTTAAAGTAAGATCATTATTTTCAAGCTTTTTAATAAGATCTTCATATCTTGAAGGGTGTATGCCAGCATATTCTATACTGGATAAATTATCCAAAATTGCATGTCCTCTGACTGCCAACATAATCGTAAGTAAAAATACTAGAGCAAACTTTCCTATAGGATTTTTGAGATGTTGGAAAATAACATCAAGTCCGATAGCAACAACAAAGAATATTAAAACAATCAATATCAGACCTCTGCGAATTCCAGAATGATCTCCCGAAAGAAGTAAAACCGCTATAGCAGATAAAATTGTCAACCCAATGAGAATTGATTGATCGCGCATTATGGTTGAGTAGAGTTTTATAATACCCAAAATAAATGGAACAAAAAAAATAGCGGCCCCTAAAATTCCAAAAGAAGGAAAATCACCAAAGTTGAGATATGAAGTTGGTTTTATAAAGAGATCTTTTCCAATTAGAGATATTGCGTCTATAATACAGTAATAATCTGGACAATAGTTTCCCGCACCTCTTGAGGGTATAGGATTCCCGCTTATAAGAAAATATGGCCAGATATAAATTGTCACTCCAAGTAATCCATAAATTGCTCCTCGCCCCAATCTGAAAAGGTCGCTACCTCTGTGGCAATATATTGCCCACCATAAAGCTGTAGGAAAAAAGGCGAAGCCGGCACCGTATATAGAAGCAGCCATCGCAGAAAGGAAAAAAACAGCAGTTACTCTTAACTTGTCATTATTAAGGGTTTTGAACCTTATTAAATAAAGAGCCAGAACTCCTGGGACCAGTTCCATGCCCATATCAATGCCTATGATCGAATAGTTTATCAAGGTAGGGTTGAAAACTAGAAATAAAGCGCAAATAAAAGACGAGCTTAGAGATAGGTTTAAACGATATTTACAGAATAAAAAGCTTATTACTGGTAGAAATGAAGATATAAGAAGCTTCGTTTCTCTCGAGTAATAAAGGTCGAAGTTTGCACTGTGTGATGATAGCCAGAAAAGAAGGTAAGCACCGAAATTGGAATCAAAATAATTAAATTGTTGTAAGCTTTCAAGCGATAATACCGCCCCAAAAGCACAGTTTAATTCTTCATCCAATATATAACCATTGAACATTTTGTGAACTAATGGCCATCTAGTTATAAAAGCTGTTACATACAATATCAGCGATATGGTTACGATATACAATGTTTCAGCTTTCTTGTAAAAGTTAATTTTCAAATCTAATCTTTCAATGGCAGGAATCTTCAACAGACATTTTGAATAACACATTTATAAAAAACCTTACTTGTATTAATTTACTTTGCCAGGTAAATATGAGCACTCTACTTGTTTGAAGAATCAATGATTTGAATGTTATTGCAATTAAGCCTCCGGCGTTCGCAAATAAGTTTCAGGACGCTATACGTTTGATCAACTCTTCCTTGTCCTTTCACCAAAACAACATCTTCTTTTTTAAGCTTTTCAACCATATTTTCGTATTTAGAAGGTGAAACACCTATGGGATCTAACTCTGAGAGGTTATGGTAAATAGAATAGCCTCTATATGTAATGATAACGATTAACAATATAGCCAATGAAAGTTTGAGGGTGGTATTTTTTATAAGTTGGAAAATTGTGTCAAGCCCAACAGTAGTGACAAAAAATATTAGAACAATAAGGACAAGACCTCTTCTAATTCCCGGGTGATCTCCCGACATAAGTAAAACAGTCATTGTCGATAAAATTGTCAATCCTATAAGAATTGACTGATCTCGCATTTTTTTGGAGCAAAGTTTCTTAATTCCTAAGGCGAAGGGTAGAAAGAATATAGAAGCTCCAAATATTCCAAATGATGGGAAGTCTCCAAAATTGTGATATGAGACCGGTTTGATAAGGAGGTCTTTAGCTATTATCAATGCTGAATCAAAAATACATGGTAATATGGGGCAGTAGTTTCCTCCCCCTCTGGATGGTATAGGATTTCCGCTTATAAGAAAATATGGCCAGATATAAATTATTACTCCTAACAGCCAATATATTCCCCCACGGGTCAATCTGAAAATATCACTACCTTTGTGGCAATAAATTACCCACCAAAAGGCGGCAGGTACAAAGGCAAAGCCGGCGCCATAGATGGAAGCAGCCATCGCGGAAAGAAAAAATACAATAGTGACTCTTATCTTATCCTGGTTTAGATTATGGAATCGTATGAGAAAAAGAGCCAAACATCCAGGAACAAGTTCCAGCCCCATATCATTACCTATGATCGAATAGTTTATTAAAGTAGGGTTGAAAGTTATAAGCAAACCACAAATCAAAGACGAGTTGATAGAGAGATTTAAACGATATTTACAGAATAAAAAGCTTATCACAGGGAGAAATGAAGAGATAAAAAGCTTGGTTGTTCTTGCATAATAAAGGTCAAAATGTATGATATCTGATGATAACCAGAAAAGAAGGTAGGCTCCAAAATTGGATGCAAAGTAATCGAATTGTTCCAGATTTTCAAGTGATAATACCGCTCCAAAGGCACAACTTAATTCTTCTCCCAATATATGACCATTGAACATATGGCGAACTAACGGCCACCTGGTAATAAATGCCGTTACATAGAGTACAAGCGATATGGTTACGACATACCATCTTTCAGCTTTGATATATGGATTTATTTTGTCGGGTTCCATAAATAATTTATTTCTTTATTTGTCAAAAGTTTTATTGTTATCCCCCTATAGATTTCAGATGACCAGCTTGAATTTTCTTTAAGTTGAGAATAAGTTTTGTATTGGCTTTAATGTAATACCATGTGTTGACTAAAGGTTCTCTCATAATCACAGCATTAAGGAGGTGCAATAGTATCTCTCCCAGGTTGCCCCACCAGTAAAAGAATCGATTTTTATCTACAGAGCTGTATGAAAACCAATACTGATAGACTGTCTTGCGAAGGATCTTGTTTTTTTCAGGAAGCCTGTTCTTGTCCGATTCAAAATGATAAAGCCCCGCTTTCGGATAAAAATAGAGTGATCCGGGATATTTTTTGAATATACGGTAACTCAGCATCCTGTCTTCTCCAAAGGACCATTTATCAAATTTCTCTTCAAAGGTAAATTCAGAAAAAATTTCTCTTTTATACCAGCTAAGTCCTGAGAGCCATTCTGCCTCAAGTGTCTGATCTGAATCATAACATTCGATATTCCTGCTTGATTTTAACAGGATAAAGCCTTTCCTGAAGGAGTTTAATCCAAAAAAAGAGGCAGCCATTTTATATATGACAGGTAATGCGCCCTTTCCGAAGAGATTTTCCCGAAAATCTCTGTAATTAATTATTTTGCCCATTCCTCCGATGGCTTGAGGGAATTCCTTATAAAAAGCTTCTATTTGTTCAATATAATCAGGCAGCAGCTTTGTATCGTCATCGAGGAACGCTACAATGTGGCCCTTCGATTTTTGTATTCCCATATTTCTGCTATGGGTTCCTGATTTGACGGCGCTGTGAAGGTATTTGAGGGGTAGTTTCCGCTCATAAGACATACACAGTTTTTCTGTGTTCTCATCATCTGACTGATCTATAATGAGGATTTCACAGGGTGATTTTGTTTGAAGCAAAAAGGAATCAAGGAGTACCCGAAGATCTTCTTCTCTGTGCAGTGTTGCTATAACAACGGATACATTCATGCACTTGTCCTTAGAGATTTATAGGCATCTATGGTTTTGGTGACAAGATTGTCCAGCGTATAGTTGCTTTTTACCGTTTCATATCCCCTGATGCCCATTTTTGCTAATATATTTTTATCTAAATTTATAATTTCGGCAAGTTTATTAGCCAATGCTTCAGGATTATTCGCTTCTACTTTCCAGCCTGTCTCTGAACTTAATATGTCGGCATTATCTGCCGCATGAGTTGTTAGTACAGGCAGTTTTGACGCCATTGCTTCGAGAAAAGTAATCGGTTGTCCTTCACAAAGGCTGGGCAAAATGAATAGGTGGCTGCTCTTATACTCTCTAATTAAGTTTTCTCCTCTTATTTTTCCCCGAAATATTATTTGCTCATTTAATCCGTACCGGCTTGTCATTTTTTTATATTTGGACATATCAAAGCCGTATCCTATCAGGTGCAGTTGCACTTTTTTTCTATCCAGCAAGGTTTCCTGTTTATCTTTCAGTATTTTTATTGCTTCAATAAGTGTGTCTATCCCTTTTTGCCAATGCAGTCTTCCGACAAAAATGATTTTAAGATAATCCGCTTTTGTTTCACCGCGGATCATATCAAAATCATGGATTGATACACCATTGGGAATGATTTCAATATTTTTATTTACATTTCTATATTTCAAAAAACCCTTTGCAACAGAAATTAACTTGTCATAACTGATTTGAGTAAGTATCCACTTTTCTATAAAATAATCAATATTTTTGACTCCCCTGTCCAGGTTCATTGATCCGTGGACCGTAAAAATAAGTGGTTTTCCCGTCAGGTATGAGGCCACTTTGCCCATGGCGCCTCCCAGGATGGAATGGGCGTGGATCAGGTCATAATCTTTTTTCCTGTTTTCAACCGCAACTTTCCATGCAACGGTCCACAGCGTTGCAATTCGCCCCCATGTATTGCTTAAGCGGGTTGCCGGAGCGACTCTTATAATCCTTAATTTACCATGGAAGTATTCTTCATTGTCTTTGCAGGTCCTGGAATTATAGATAAGTGACCGGGTGAAGATGTCTACCTCGAAACCATGATTGTTTACCAGGCGGTAAGCAATTTCACGCACATGGCTTTGGCTGCCACCGATAAGGGGCTCCCAAATATCTATTATGACTGCTATTCTCATCGTTTACTTAAGGGAATACCTTTTTTATTTTGGCCTTGAAATTTTAAAGATTTCACCCAGTGAGGCGTACTCATCAGCGCCGAGCCTTGAAAGCGGATCAAGTTTTTTAAGGTCTGTTTTTAATCTTCCCTTTTTATCGGTAGAGACAATTTTTTCATCTATGTAGAGGGACTTGATCTTTCCAAAAATGAGGGCCTGTTTTTTGGGGCCTATCTCTTTTACTTCATACAACTCACAGGCATAGGCAACAGGGCACCCGGCTATTCTGGGTAAACTAAAATGGCCGAAAGCAGTGGTCTCAAGTCCCAGTTTTTCAACTTCAGATACCTCTGCCGGCAGAGTTGCCGAGCTTTCATTGACTGCCTCCATGGAAATGGTCCCCGGTATGTGGACGATAAACTCGCCTGTACGAAGTATGTTTGCTCTTGTGTCTTTTGGCGTGCCGTCAGGTTTTTTCCCGACGGAAAAAAGGATAAGAGGGGGATCACTGCAAATGGCGGTAAAGTAGGAAAAAGGGGCAATGTTATAGCCGCCCACCTCGTTTTTCGTCAAAATCCAGGCAATAGGTCTCGGTACCAGTGTTTGGGTCATATTGAAATAGATCTCACCGGCATTTTGCTCGTCAAAGTTAATTTCCATAAGCTTATTTTCTTTCTCCCTTCATTTCTTTACGAAAGTTGGGGGTTTAAAGCAAGAGACCAGGAGAGGGCTATAATAAATAAAGCTAAAGCGCCACTTATCGTTTGCCATGTTCCACTCTCTGTATACTTCATACCCCATAGACCAAAGAGGGCCCCGGTGATAGAACCAGCCAGGAAACCTGTTACATGGGACAGGACATCAATTTTGGGTCCCGGTCCCCCCAGAAAGGCGAGAAGCATAATCCCCCCCACAATGGGTGACCACCGCCTGATTTTATTTTGCGACAGCCCGCGCCAGAAAACACAGGTATAAGCCGCCTGAATGCCGAGGGCTGCAAATACTGCAGTCGATGCGCCGATGGAAGTATGTGACGGTGTCTGCAAAGAGGCACTTAGAATATTACCTGCGGCACCGGCCATAAGAATGCTGAACCATGCAACGCCGGAACCCAGGGCCTGGCAGGCAAAGAGCCCGAACAGGCTTCCGAAAGCAATATTTCCTGTGAGATGAACAATGTCTGCATGCAATGTGAGAGCCGTCACTGCCCTCCACCACTGGCCCTGCCATATGAGTCCCGCATTTGCGCTCCCTGCTTCAAGCAGCGTCCGGCTGGAGTCGTTACCTTTTATGAGCCCGTCAACAAGGATAAGCAGGGTTACGTATAAAAGGGTGCCGTCAAGTCCTCTTGAAAGAGGGGGGACGCGTGGTTTGCTTTTTGATATGTCCTCGTTTTCATGGGCATATAAGACGAGTTGCTCCCTTGCCTCAAACTCATCTTCAGGTCTTACAATAAGAAGAAATTCGCCATCAAAAAAGAGTACCTGTGAGTCAATCCCGACGGCTTCAAGGACCATGGCCGCTTCCTCACAACACTTTTTGTCTGATGTCCTGCATGCAATACCTGAAGTGACTTGCCGTTGAGCACTCATTTAATGTTATTACCTGTCATAAATGGAAAGAATATAATTCATGTATCGCTTTTGGCGTCCGAGGTTTTGATAATGACTATATTACAGATATGGTCATGAATCAACAATAGCGATGGAAATATACCCTTCATTTTATCCTGGAAAGCTGAAAAAAAGGCTGATATCAAAGAGCTTGCGAAACTTTCAACAAAATCTGTGGATAAGTTGTGACCTTTATTATTCTTCACCGGGAAAAAAGTCAATATTTTAAAGGGGATAAACAGATTGCCTGTTTTTTGTGCATTTCTTTGCCTGTAAATTTATTCTTATAATACAGCAGGTTATAGTTTTGCTTTATGTGGCTAAAGTGAAGGGATGAAGCTTTTTGAAGGTCCCGGCCTCATAGAAAGAACGTTATCCACAGGACGGCTATTTTACTGTTGATAAAGAGCTTAACGTTGCCCTTTATCGTCTTTTTTTCAGGTGGTCCTTACCGTATTCCCGTCTGTACTCTTGCAAAAACTTTTTTTTCGACTAGTCTTAAAAATAAAAACTGAAGGAGGATAATATGACTATATTTATATGCAAGGTCTGCGGTCATGTAGAGTTTGGCTCTGTACCGGATAATTGCCCTGTTTGCCATGTGCCTAAAGAGAATTTCTCACAAAATGATAAGCTCTTTGATGAGGCCGCTGAAAAAAACAGGGAGGGTGCGCCAAAGCACACCCCTTTCATTGTTGTAAAAAAAGATTGCGGACTCATTCCCCATGCCGGCTGTATTGATATTCACGTGAAGATTGGAGAAGTCCTTCATCCCATGGAGGATGGCCATCATATTATGTTTATTGACTGTTACCTCGATGACAACTATGTGGGCAGGGCAAGCCTCACCCCTTCCCTTAACGGTGCTGCCGCCTTTCATTTGAAAGCAAGTGGTTCAAAGGTTCGCATCGTTGAACTATGCAACCTTCACGGCCACTGGCAGGCTGAAGCTGCTATCTGATTACTATTATTTCATCTTCGGCAGTCTGAATTTTTTTCCCGGCAATGAAGTGTTCATTTTGTTTTTTCTACTTAAAACCGGTCATGGGATAGAGACAACAATTTAAAATCCTTTTTCTCCATGCTATAATTTCACCCAAAAATTATCAAAAAGGATGAAATTCATGGACTGCTGTTCAAGTAAGAATGAAAAAAAAGGTGAAGAGGAAAGTGAACTTGTAGAATGTGAAATGTGCCGGATAAAAACGGCAAAATCAGTTGCTGCCGTTATGTACCTGAAAGGGGAAGCATTCTATTTTTGTTCCCACGAATGCCAGGACAGATGGGAAGTAAAGCACCCTCATGACCTCTGGTAGAATTTCTTAACTTTCCATAAGGGACTTTAGGACGCTTCATTATGCTTGTAAAAGAGGTAATGACTGTTGGTGTAATTAGCGTTGCTTTCCGGCCATTGGAGCAGGTATCTTTACGACCATAGCCGCTGTGACGGCAATCCATGAAATATTCGGTTCTGCCGCATTGCGCTGTGCGCTTGTAAAGGCAGGAGATATAAGGCTTTGATCCTCTTTTTCACAGCCCCTGTCCCTGCCTTTTTCAAATGGAAAATTCTTTGACATTTAATACTTTATTGATATACTGAATTTTTATTTTACTTAACCTTTAAATCGTAGCTGTTGCCATGGCCAAGTCAAACAACGAGGTAAGCCGCGAAATATTGTCCTACCTTGATGAAAAGCATCCCCGGGCGGTGAAGTTCGTTGAAATGGTAGACACCCTTGAAATCGACGAAAAGGTCCTTTTCAAGAATCTTTTTTTTCTTGAAGAAAATAACCTGGTTCAACTCATGTCCAGTTACCCTGCGGGGGCAACCTATCCGACGATACATATGGTCAAGATCAAAGATGAAGGCGTGGCCCTTACCGGAGATGAAGAAAAGCTCAGCAGCATGTTTCCTCTTAAAGGATTTTCATCGAGGCTCGATCTTTACAAAATCAATAATCTTACTATGGGCGACGTTATCCAGACCCTTACCCTGATGGTGGAAAAGGATGAAATAGTCATTAATGGTGACAAGAAACAAGTAATGGGCGAAATTAAGAACCTCATATCTGTTTCAACTCTGACCAGGCTTACTCTGGGTAAAATATTTGAGCATTATGAATCATGAAGCTTACCGGTGACGAAAAAGGAATCGAAGTGCTGAAAGAAATGCACTCCTCCAACAGTGACTACCTGAAATTTCTTTTGCAGGAAGCAAAGACCGTATTCGGTAATATGGTCGATTTTAAAAGCAGTGATGGAAAGGAATCTTACCGGCTCCATTTTAATCCAACCTCCGGTGAATTCAAGGTTGAAAAACTTTGAAAAGCAAATTTAAAGTAATCCACGAACTAAAAGAGACATTAGGGGCAATTCGGAAGACAGGCGGTAAAATTGTTTTTACCAACGGCTGTTTCGATATTCTTCACGTGGGACATGTAAGGTATCTCAGGGAAGCTAAAGCGCTCGGCGACTATCTTGTTATTGCGCTTAATAGTGACAGTTCGGTGAGAGGGCTCAAGGGAAGCAAAAGACCCATTGTGACCCAGACGGAAAGGGCAGAGGTGCTTGCATCACTGGAATCCGTTGATTTTGTAACCATATTTGACGAGTCCGATCCCTATCATGTAATTAATGAACTTAAACCCGACTTTCTCGTTAAAGGGGGCGACTGGGGTGAGGGAGAAATCATCGGGAGTGATATCGTTAAAGACAATGGCGGGCAAGTTTTACGAATCCCTTTCGTTGAAGGATCATCTTCAACCAATATTGTTGAAAAGATTATAGAAAGGTACTGCGGCGCGTAAAAGAGGAATGAGCAGAGACAATATGGCGGTGCTCATCACCGCAAAAGGAGAGGATGCTCCCGGTATAACGGCAACCCTTACAAAGATAATTGCAGATGCAGGCACTGAGATTTTAGATATAGAACAGGTGGTTATACACAATATACTTACTCTCTCCATTCTTATCGATGTAAAAGAGGAGGAAAAGAAGCCACTCCTCAAAGACCTTCTATACAAGGCGCAGGAGATGAACATCAGTCTCGACTTCAGGCTTGTGAGCGAAAAGGATTCCATCGTTAATCCTCCCGCTGAACACCAATGCGTAATTACCTGTCTCGGCGATTATATTACTTCGGAAGTGATGGCTACCGTTACGGCTGAACTTTTTGAAAAAGGTTTTAATATTGAAAAAATAGGTAAACTGGCCAGGGGAAATCTGCACTGCCTCGAGATTACGGTAAGCTCTGACCATCCGATTCATATAAAGGAACTAACAGCATTTTTTCTTGATATCAGCCATGAAACGGGTGTTGATATAGCCGTCCAAAAAGAGAGCATATACCGGCGTTCCAAGCGCCTCGTTGTTATGGATATGGATTCGACTCTCATCCAGGTGGAAGTTATCGATGAACTGGCGACGCATGCCGGGGTGGGAGATAAGGTTAAGGAAATTACGGAAAGGGCCATGAATGGCGAGATTGATTTTAATGAATCTCTAAGAGAAAGAGTTGCCTTGCTGGCAGGCCTTGCCGATGATGCCCTGGAAAAAGTTTATCAGTCTCTTCCTCTTACGCCGGGCGCTGAAAACCTTATCAGGGTACTTAAAAAACTGGGCTACAAGACGGCGGTTATAAGCGGTGGCTTCGATTTTTTTACAAGCAGGCTCAAAGAGGCTCTTGGCCTTGACTACGCCTTTTCAAACAGCCTGGAAATTGAAAATGGGAAACTGACGGGCAAGGTGTTGGGAGAAATTGTTGACGGCCTGAGAAAAGCGGAAATTTTAGAGGAAATTGCTTCTGCTGAAGCTGTTTCCCTGGACCAGGTCATCGCCATAGGGGATGGCGCAAATGACCTGCCCATGCTCGGTAAGGCCGGTCTCGGTATTGCCTTTAACGCCAAAAAGACGGTAAGAGAAGCGGCAAACTACAGTATTTCACAAAAAAGCCTCGATTCAATACTCTATCTTCTCGGTATAAAAGAGAATGAAATGTTGGAAGTATCATAATGAGGCATTACATTAAAAATAGATGAGGAGGATTTATTAAATGTCTGACAACAACTATGATTTTGTAACCATAGGGGGAGGTCCTGCCGGACTGACGGCAGCTATTTATGCCGGGAGAGGCATGCTCAAAACGCTTGTCATTGAAAAGCTGATGGTGGGAGGCCAGGCAACGATTACCCATATGATCGACAACTATCCGGGGTTTCCCGAAGGGGTGACGGGGCCCGACCTGATGGAGAAGTTTGAACTGCAGGCAAAGCGTTTCGGTGCGGAATTCAAATTTTCCACAGTAGATGAAATAAAAATGGATGGAAATATGAAAGTGCTCAAGCTCGGCAATGAAGAGATCAGGGCCAAGACGGTACTGATATGTACCGGCGCCGAGCCGCGGAGACTTAATGTCCCCGGTGAAACAAAGCTCACCGGCAAAGGCGTTTCCTATTGTGCAACCTGTGACGGCGCATTCTTCAGGGACGCTGTTGTGGCTGTTGTGGGCGGAGGGGATTCTGCCGTAAAAGAGGCCATTTATCTTACTAAATTTGCCAGCAAGGTATACGTTATTCACAGGAGAGATGAATTAAGGGCCGAAAAGATTACGGCAGAGCAGGCCTTTGCCAATGAAAAGATCGACTTTGTCTGGGATTCTGTTGTAGAAGAGGTGAAAGGTGATCATGCCGTAAAGTCACTTCAAATAAAAAATGTAAAAGACGGTTCAGCAAGCGAACTTGAAGTGGAAGGCGCCTTCATTTATGTGGGAATGATTCCCAATACAGACTTTTTGAATGGATTTGTCGAACTTGATGACGGCGGTTATATTATCGCCGATCATGATACTCATACCAAGGTTACGGGCGTCTTTGCCGCAGGCGATGTGAGGCGTAAACTTTCAAGACAGGTGGCAACTGCAGTAGGTGATGGCGCCACGGCGGCCATGGCTGCAGAAGAGTGTATATCAGGCCACTGTTTTGAATAAAGTGTACCTCTAAAAATGCACTTTTCCCGCCATAACGGCGTCAGTTCTGTGCTCGAATCCTAATTTATTTCGTATACGCTGCGGTTCTGAGCGCAGAGCTGCCTTGTTCTCATAAAAAAATCACTATTTTTAGAGATACCCTAAAATGGAGGAAGGGGATGGATGGAGACGTTTTGAAAAAGATCAGTTTTTTCGATACCTTGACTGCTGATGAGCTAAATGAGGTGCTCGCCCTTACAAAACAGGAAGACTTCAAAGGCGGAGACAAAATCTTTAGTGAAGGCGATAAAGGTGACAAGCTCTACATTATTATTGCCGGTGCCATAAGGATCAGCAAAAGTATTCCCGGTATGGGAGAAGAGGCGCTCAGCATTCTTAGAACGGGTGACTATTTTGGAGAAATGGCATTAATCGAAGATATTACCCGAACAGCTGATGCAACGGCCCATGAAGGCTCTTCACTTATCAGCATTTCAAAAGAAGATCTCCAGTCTCTTATGGAGAAGAACCGTGAAATGGGTTATAAAATTCTCACAAAATTTGTGGGAACTCTCTCACGGCGTTTGAGGGAGACTAATGATAAACTGCGTTCCTTCTTTGCCATGTCGGGAGGGTTTTGATTTTTTGGATTGAGAAAGCTATTTTAACGGCAGAGATCACAGAGTACACAGAGAAAAAATATTGATTTTATTTTTCACACCTTGCTCTGTCTTTCTTTTGTTTTTTCTTTGTGTTCTCTGTGTCCTTTGTGGTTAATTATGACTCATTATATTTCCCTGATCTATCAGCTGCCCTCCTTATATTTCTTCCAGCAATCGGTACTGCAAAAGTAGTGCTTTTCTCCCCTCACTTTTTTAACGATGGCCGTACTTTTGGGGACATAAGTACCGCAGCAGGGATCGGCCACCATCTCTTCTCCTTCCTTCCCCTTTGCATTCCCGATTTCACGAGGTGTGAAAAGGGACTTGAGGAATTTTAAGGTAAAGTAGAAAATGAGGAGATATATAATAATTCGCATGATTACGTCTTTCTCTCTCTCGCTTCTTTCAGCATGTCTTTTAAAAGCTTTATGTTATTTTTCAGTTCCTCGGCAAGGACAAAGTAGGGATCAATTCGCAGTAATTCTTCCCAGACAGTGATGGCTTCTTCCATTTTTTTCTTGTCCCATAAAAGAACGACACCCATATTATATCTCGATATGGAATGGCGTGGATCTATGGCAAGGCTTTTCCTGTACTCTTCCAGCGCTTTGTCCGGCTGGCCGATTCTGCGGTAAGCTGTTCCCAGGTCCGTTCTGACGGCCACATTGTCGGGATAGATTTCCAGGGCTTTCCTGTAAACCTTGATGGCTTCCATGTCGTGACCGATATCGAAATAGGCGTTGCCGAGAGAGATGAGGAGTATTACGTTGTCGGGTTCTTTTTTGAGAAGTTCCTTGAAATTGCGGATTGCTTCCTCATAGTCTGATACTGTTCGTTCAGACTTCATGGGATCGGTTTTTGCCACTTCTTCACTGATCTTGAGCTTTCCCTTCTCCTCGCAGGCCGTCAGGGTAATAATGAGAAGAAAGATTGGGAAAAAGCATTTTACTTTTGCATGATTTTTATTCATCTCAGACCGTAATCCTCTTTACACTTTCTTTACGGGGAACTTCTTTTGCCATTTGAGCGACGCTTGTTTTTTTTAGGGGATGTATAAATTCACTCCCTATCTCAGCAAGGGGAAGAAGCACAAAAGCCCTGTCCTCCATGGCGGGATGGGGTACCTTAAGTCCCGGCCCGGAGATAATTTCGTCATCAAAAAAAAGAATATCGATATCGATCAGTCTCGGTCCCCATTTGAATGTCCTGACCCTTCCCAGTGATTTTTCAATCGCTTTGATATGAGAAAGCAGACCGGGGGCATTCATGGCTGTAATGATCTTAACGGCCATATTAATAAAAGGCGCCTGGTCTTCATAACCAATGGGGGCGGTTTCATAAAGAGATGATTGCGAGACAAGTTTCGTTTCTTTTATTTTACCCAGTATTTCAATTGCCTTGAGGCAGTTTCCTGCCCGGTCTCCCATATTTGACCCTAGTGAAAGGTATCCTTCGTGTTGCATATCAAATCATAAATAACAGAGGAGACAACTTTAGTCAATTAAAATGGGAAACTCAGATGATGACTGCCAGGATCATGGCAATGGACAGAAGGGTCTGGGACAGGATGGTAAGGGCCATGGCGGGAATAAGTTTTTCAGGGTTTTTATCGTTTTTTGCCAGTATTTTTGCTGCCCCTGGCAAGGGAATAAGAAAGGCGAGCCCCCAAAGACTTGCCATAGGAAGGAAGGAAGCCAGAGATGCAAAAACAAGAGTGCCCGCAGCAGCCATTAGGAGCATAAAATAAAAAAGCCGTCCTTTTTCTCTTCCTATCCTGACAAGAAGATTTCTCTTGCCCGACTTTCTATCACTTTCAAAATCAGGAAACTGGTTGATCCAGAGAATTGCCGTCGTCATGAGTCCCGGTGGAAGGGAGGCAAAAAGAGATGTCGTTGAAAAAGCACCGCTCATAATGTAGCAGGGCGCAATGACGGAAAGGGGGCCACAGGCTAAAAAAACGGCCAATTCGCCAAGACCTCTTGAAGACAGGCTAAATGGCGGTGCGCTGTACGCATAGCCGAGAAAAATACCGCCAAGGCCAAGAAGTAATACGATAAAAGGATTGGCAGGGCTCAGCGTGAGTATGACAAGTCCTGAGGTAAATGCAAAAAAAATAAGTACAGTCGATAATCTCGATACCTCTTCAGTGGTGAGCAGTCCATCAACAATAAGACCGCTGCCACCGCTAAATGGTGTTCGTGGCGTTTCCTTATTGTCACAGCCTTTGATATAATCGAAATAGTCATTGAGTGTATTGGTTGCAAGATTAATAAGCGCTCCGCAGGTAATAATGAGCGCAAAGAGAAGCATGCTTCCTTCTTTTTCTTTTAGTGCAAGCAATCCGCCGAGGATCATGGGAAGTGTTGTTGCCGAAAGAAAGGGTGCTCTCAATGCCTTCAGGTAAAGAGAGGGTTTCCATATTTTTTCTTGACTTGATTCAACGCAGCTCATAGAATTCTCACATATTTTTTCGGGGTATAGCTCAGCCTGGTAGAGCACTGCGTTCGGGACGCAGGGGCCGGAGGTTCAAATCCTCTTACCCCGACCACTTTCCATTTTCAACTACCCTGTGCCTCACATTTTTTTAACAAGAGCAAAGACTTTCACTGGCGCTATTGTACAGATTGTTTAAGTTTCTATAAAGAAGAAATAAGGCAGGGCAAACTAATTGTTTAAAAAGGCCTGCCATTTATAGTGCTGCGCTTTTTCATGAAATCCTTTCAATCTATATTTGGCCTCATTTTTTTAAATGATCCATCAAAAAAATGACAGCCTGGCGGCATCAAAATCTATGGCTTAGCTCATATTTTATGATCGCTTTGTTTTGCCTCATTTCCAGACTATAATTAAATAGAGGAGAGCAGCTGTTATATATGAACCAGTGTAGTTATGCAGAAATAGATGGCCACAAAATAGCCTATCACAGAACCGGTAAAGGGGAGCCTATGCTCCTTATCCATGGTATGACAACGTGGTCCTTTATCTGGGACAATCTTCTTCCACATTTAGCAGAAAATTTTGATGTCACGTCAATTGATCTCCTTGGCTGCGGTGATTCGGATAAGCCGGAAGACGCCGATTATTCTATCTCCGCACAGGCTGAAATCATAGGAAAAGTCATGGGTAAGTTGGGTTTTGAGAAGGTTCATTTGGTCTGCCATGATATTGGTGGAGGTATTGGGCAGATATTTTCCGTCAGGTATGCAAAGAGGCTTTATGATCTTGTACTTATCAATACCGTTGCCTATGATTTCTGGCCTGTCCAGCCCATAGTCAGCATGAGGACGCCCATTATCAGGCAGCTGGCGATGGCCCTTCTTGATCTCGGTTTTTTTAAGCTCCTTGTGAAGCGGGGAGTCTATCATAAAGAGCGTGTTACAGATGAAATAATGGATCTTTTTTATCAGCCATTGAGAAAGGAGAGGGGCAAGAGGGCTTTTCTGCAGCTTGCAAAGAGCCTTAATAATATGCAGCTCCTGTCAATATCAGAAGGCCTGAAAGCGCTGCAGCTCCCGGTGCTGATTATAAGGGGAAAAACTGATATTTACCTTAACGCCGAAATCAGTGAAAAGCTGAAGAGGGCAATAAAAAATTCACAACTGGAAATTGTTGAGACCGGTGGTCACTTCATACAGCTCGATGAACCTCAGCTTCTGGTCGATTTAATCAAAAAATTTATTTATCATAAAAACGCTCAAATAAAGTAAATTAAATTAAATAGAAAGTATGTTAGAATATTTCTAATAATTTTTTAAGCGTACGGTTTTTTGATGGAGGCTTCTATGGCTGCAATTCTTGTTGTTGATGATTCATCATTCGCTCGTAAGGCAACAATGAAGATCGTATCACTCCTGGGTTATGACACGCTTGCCGCAGACGGTGGGGAGGAGTGCCTTAAAATGGCAAGAGATTATTCACCGTCATGTATTTTACTTGACTTGCTCATGCCCGGCATGTCGGGAGTTGAAATACTGAAAAAGCTTCAACAGGATCATGGGGACATACCTGTTATTATCCAGACGGCAGATATTCAGGAGAGTGTCCGCAAGGAATGCCTCAAACTGGGCGCCAGGGCCTTCCTCAACAAACCTCCTCGCAGTGATGAACTGGCGCAAGCTATCGAAAAAGCTTTGGCTAAGGACAACTGACAATCAGATGGAGCTTAATGATAACCGGGCAGATGCGCTTAAGGAAATTATTAACATCGGAGTAGGAAGGGCGGCCTCCACCTTAAATGAACTTCTTTCATCGCATATAGTACTCCATGTTCCTTCCGTAAATATTTACAGAGAGTCTGAATTTCTTGAAAGTATTAAATCTGATGATTCAGAAAAACTGTCAACGGTTCATCTCCATTTTCAGGGCAACCTGGCCGGCATTGCCCTTATGGCCTTTCCACCGGGTATGGCTGCCAACCTTGTTGCTGCCGTTACGGAAGATGATTTTGACCTGATCGATTTTGATTCCGTAAGAATCGCAACTTTATGCGAGATAGGAAATATCATTTTAAACGGCGTCACCGGTTCCTTCGCCAATCTGCTTGAACAGCGCCTCTATTATTCACTCCCCCAATACAGAGAAGATTGCATTGATAATATGCTTTTATCTGCCGGGAATGACCCCGATGATTTGATTGTTGTAATGCAAGCTCACTTTAGTACGGAAGAGCTCAGTATAGAGGGGGACATTATGGTCCTTTTTGAGGTAACTTCTTTTGACTCACTTTTCTCTATTGTAGATAACTTTATAGATAGCATTTAGGAGGATTTTCGCTTAAACGATGCAAGGGAAAGATTCAGAAGTAAAATTGTTTTCAGCCTTTGATTACGTCCCTTTCGGTGTTTTCATCATTGACAGCGCCTTTACTGTTCTTTTCTGGAACCGCTGCCTTGAAGAGTGGACGGGAGTAGCCCGAAGCGAAATAGAAAATAACCACATCGGTGATCATTATCCTCATTTCAATAAAAAGATTTATGCAAACCGGATTGAAGGGATATTCGAGTTTGGTCCTCCGCTAATCTTTTCTTCCCAACTCCACAGGCATTTAATCCCATCTCCAATGGAAAATGGGAATCTGCGTATACAGCAGACGACGGTAACATCCATCCCCTCCCTCGATAATAAGGAAGCCTATGCCCTTTTTGCTATCCATGACGTGACCGATGAAACCAGGCGTATTATGGATTACAGGAAGATGCGTGACAGGGCGATTACCGAAGTGGAGGAACGGAAGAAGGCTGAAGATGCGCTAAAAAAATCGGAAGAAAAGTTTTCTCTCCATGTTCAGCAAACACCGCTCGGCGTCATTCGCTGGAATACTGATTTTGTGGTTACTGCATGGAATCCTGCCGCTGAAAAGATATTCGGTTATGCAGATAAAGAAGCGATAGGGAAAGATGCAAGGCAAATAATTATACCCCTTTCTAAATCAAAAGAAGCGGGAAAGGTATGGTCGGAACTTATAGAAAACAAAGAGAGCACATTAAGAAGAAGCGAAAATGTAACAAAAGACGGGCGTACAATTTTATGCGAGTGGCACAATACGCCTCTTATTGATAATAGCGGAAAAGTCATTGCCGTAGCCTCATTTGTCCAGAATGTTACGGACCAGGTTGAAGCTGAAGAGCTAATAAAGAGAAACCATCTGGAGGAGGAGATTCTTAATTATCTTCTCTCTCTTTCCCTGGAAGATATTTCTTATAACGAACTGCTGGATCGTTGCCTTGATGAGATTCTTTCCATCCCCTTTATCCCTCTTAAATCAAGTGGAGCTATCTTTGTTGTAGAAAAGGAAGGGGAAATACTCAGAATGATCTCTCACAGAGGGCTTGGAGCCAGGTTACTGGAACTGTGTAAAGAGGACCTTCCCTTTGACCAGTGCTTATGTGGAAGGGCTATCGCTGATGAGGAGACGGTTTTTACCGATTGCAATAATGACCGCCACAATATCAGGTACGAAGAAATCAAGCCTCATGCCCATTACTGTATTCCCATCAAAAGTAAAAAAGAAGTGCTCGGTGTCATTAATCTTTACCTTGATGAAGGGGCCAAAAGGGATGAAAATGACATTGAATTTCTGGAAACAATTGCTGCAACGCTGGCAGGAATACTTGAACGGAGGAAAATAGAAGAGGCTTTACGTCAGGCAAAGGAGGTAGCCGAAGAAGCGAACAGACTGAAAGATAAGTTTGTCTCCCTTGTTTCCCATGATTTGAAAAATCCTATTTACAGGATTGCAGGCTATCTGGACCTCATTGAAGCAAGCCAGCAGATTTCAGATCAGGGGAAAGATATGATTGAAGAGGGAAAAATAGCCTGTAATGATATGACTTCTCTTATCAATGAAATCCTTAACATGAACAGAATCCGGGGTGGGATTATGCACCCCAACTATTCCTTTGTGCATGCTGATAAAATCGCTCAGCAGGCCATCAGGAATTATGCAATACTTGCCAGAGAAAAAGGGATAACACTAAAAAGCAGTCTCCCTTCAGATTTTCGCCTCTATGGAGATAAAAGGCTCATACTGGAAGTGTTTCGTAACCTCATTTCAAATGGCGTCAAGTTTTGTAACAGGGGAGACAGCATTGATATTTACATCCCTCAGGGAGAAAGTTCTGTCATAGCCGTGTCGGACACAGGCATCGGCATTGAGAAATCACGAATGGAAGCCCTCTTTAAATACGATGAAAAAAGTTCGACGCGAGGGACTTCTGATGAGGGGGGCAGCGGCCTTGGCCTACCTCTATCACATGACATAATGATAAGTCATTACGGTGATCTTACCGTATCTTCTTCCCCGGCGAATGGGACAACCTTCTATATGAACTTTCCCCACATAAAACCATCCATTATGATCGTCGATGATGATGAATCAATGAGAGACCTATTGAAGGGGAGGCTTGAAAAAATGGATGTCTCTTTTATTGAAGCGGGAAATGGTGAAGAAGCTATTCAATGTCTGGAAAGGGCACTGCCGCATCTCATCTTTATTGATACGCATATGCCGGGAATGAGCGGTCTCGAGTTGCTGGAAAGATTAAGAAATATACCGGATACTGAAAAGACGCCGGTCATCGTCGTAAGCGTTGATAAATCAATGGAAGCGATGGACGGCTTTACTCAACTCGGAGCAGATGACTTTATTGAAAAGACTTTTGATAAGGACGAGTTGAGTAGCATCGTGAGTAGATTTATCTGTTAGTTTTTTTATTTCTTTCCCACCTTGCCCCAGCTATCGCGAAGGGGAACGATACGGTTAAAAACGGGCCTCTTCTCACTCCCATCTACGTCAGCACAAAAGTATCCCTGCCGTTCAAACTGGTAGCGGCTGCCTGGTGCAGCATTGGCAAGAGAAGGCTCTACCCTGCAATTATTCAGTTTTATAAGTGACCCGGCATTAAGGTCTTCCCTGAAATCTGCTCCTCCCTTTCCTCCACCGGGATTTTCCGAAAGAAAAAGCTTGTCATAGAGACGGACTTTCGCCTCGACAGAGTGCTCTGATGATACCCAGTGGATAGTCCCCTTTACCTTGCGTCCGTCAGGTGACGAGCCGCCACGTGATTCAGGGTCATAGCTGCATCTTAGTTCGATAACTTCACCAGTTTTGTCGTCTTTTATGATTTCATTGCAGGTAATAAAGTAGGCTGATCTCAGCCTCACTTCCCTCCCGGGCCCAAGGCGGAAAAACTTTTTTGGAGGTTCTTCCATAAAGTCATCCCTTTCAATATAGATCACCTTTGAAAAGGGCACTTTCCTTTTTCCCATATCGGGGTTTGCCGGATGGATGGGAACATCCATCTCTTCAACCTGTCCATGGGGATAGTTCTCAATGATCACTTTTAGCGGATTCAAAACAGCCATGGCTCTTGGGGCAAATTCGTTCAGATTTTCCCTGACACAATGTTCGAGCATGGCCACATCAACCATACTGTTTGCCTTTGCCACACCGATCCTGTCACAAAAATCACGGATGGCTTCCGGTGGAAATCCCCGTCTTCTAAGTCCTGCCAGTGTAGGCATACGTGGATCATCCCATCCCGAAACATGGCCCTCTTCCACCAGCGTAAGTAGCTTTCTTTTGCTCATCAGGGTGTAACTCAGGTTAAGCCTTGCAAATTCTATCTGTTGCGGATGGCAATCGACTTCAAGCGCATCGAGTATCCAGTCATAGAGGGGACGATGGTCTTCAAACTCGAGAGTACAGATAGAATGGGTAATTCCCTCGATGGAGTCTTCAATGCAGTGGGCAAAGTCATACATAGGATAAATGCACCACTTATCACCTGTCTTGTGATGAGATTCATGCTGTATGCGGTAAAGAACGGGATCGCGCATATTGAGATTGGGCGAGGCCATGTCAATTTTAGCTCTCAATACATGGGCGCCGTTTTCATATTCTCCCTTTCGCATCTTTTCAAAAAGGTCGAGATTTTCCTCGACTGAACGGTTTCGGTAAGGGCTTTCAGTCCCCGCTTCGGTCAGTGTGCCGCGGCCTTCCCTCATTTCATCAGCATTGAGTGAGCAGACATAGGCTTTCCCTTTTTTAATCAGTTCTACGCCATAGTCATACATCTGCTCAAAGTAGCCTGAGGCATAAAAGAGGTTTTTACCCCAGTCAAAACCGAGCCACTTTACGTCTTCAATGATGGCATTAACGTATTCTTCCTCTTCCTTCGAAGGATTGGTATCGTCAAAGCGTAAATGGCAAGTGCCGTCATATCTCCCGGCAAGCCCGAAATTGAGGCATATCGATTTAGCATGGCCTATGTGAAGATATCCATTCGGCTCCGGTGGAAAGCGGGTAATAACCTTACCACCCTTTTCCCCCTGCTTAAGGTCTTCTTCGATGATATTTCTGATAAAGTTAGAAGGCCCTGTTTCGGTAGCGCCCTCTTGAGTCTTGTCGTTCACTAGTGCTTCTCCTGCTGTCGTTGTTGATGGCGAATGATAACATATGGCGGAAAAGGAGGCTATTTAAAAAAGATGGGAATAGAACACGGGTGACGCAGATAATAGGGATTGATAAGGATTTTAAAAAATATTAACCCGCAACTTGTAACCTGCATCCGGCAACTATCTTTAACTCCCTGTAAAAATGTTGATGGGCACACCTTTTAATTAGGATTGCAATACTAATTAAAAGGTGGTAATTTAGTATTGCAATCCATTATAGGAGGTGAGAAGCAATGCTTGACGAACTTTTCAGGCTCAGCAGGAATTTTATCAAGATAAGCAACAGGGAATATGAGAGATACTTCCTGAAAACAAGTCCCCTTGAGAACCGTTTTTCAATTATTGTAGGTCAGCGGGGTGTCGGTAAGACAACGGCCATTATTCAGTATCTTCTTTCATCCTATAGCGACATAAACACGAAAAAAGCCATATATATTCAAGCAGACCACTTTCTCACAAGAAAGTACGCCCTTTATGAAATAGCGGAACAGTTTTATCGTCTGGGTGGAGAGTTAATTTGCCTCGATGAAATACATAAATACCCTGACTGGTCTCTTGAGTTAAAAAGCATCCATGATACATTTTCCGGTCTCAAAATTATCGCTTCAGGGAGCTCTGCGCTGGAAGTCCACAAAGGGACACACGATCTGAGCAGAAGGGCCGTTGTCTATCGCATGTTCGGTATGTCCTTCAGGGAGTATATAGAACTGACACTCGGCATCGAGCTTGGCTGCTGCAACCTTGAAAAGATAGTTATAGAGCATGAGCAGATAGCAAATAAAATTATTACCACCATAGAGGAAAGGGGCTCCAGAATTCTCGCCCTTTTCAGTGATTATCTTAGTCATGGTTATTATCCCTATTTTTCCGAATATAGAGACGTAAAACTATTTCACATCACTCTCGAGCAGAATGTACACACAACGCTGGAGTCGGATTTGATCGCTATTTATCCGGCCCTGACCGGCAACAGCATAAAAAAGATAAAACAACTTGTTTCAGTCATCGCCTCATCAGTTCCCTTTACGCCTGATCTTCGAAAGCTCAAAACCACACTCCATATCGGTGATGAAAGAACACTGAAAACCTACCTTAAGTACCTTGAAGATGCGGGAATCATTCTTACTCTCTCAAAAGGGAGCAGAAGCCTTGGGGGAATGGAAAAACCTGAAAAAATATACCTCAACAATCCCAACCTGATTTATGCCCTCACAGAAAGTCTGCAACCCGAGGTAGGGAGCATAAGGGAAACCTTCTTCCTTAACATGGTAAAGACAACAAACCGGATATCGATTCCCCCCAAAGGAGATTTTCTTGTAAAGGGAAAACTCCTTTTTGAAGTGGGAGGCAAAAACAAAAGTTTCTCTCAAATAAAAAATATCGATCATTCATATCTTGCCCTTGATAATATGGAAACCGGTTTCGGAAACAAAATCCCTCTCTGGCTTTTTGGCTTTCTTTATTAATAAGAGGAAGAAATGTGAGACAGTTGTCATTTCGAAGGGTTGTGAGGAATCTTAAAATTTTTGACAGCGTCTGCATAATTAACTGAATTTAAACATGCAATCGGCAACCACCTTCCTTTTTGTTTACAAACTCCCTTGCTTAATGTATAAAAAATAAAACAAAAGCATGGGGGACTGTAAATGAGGGATGCAAAGAGATTGAAAGAAAGGAAAAGCCCGGACCGGTAATGGTTAAGGGCTTTTTTTGATCTGAAAGGAATTGATATAGATGATAGTAAGTCTTCCTGTAGAGGTTATAGAGAAAAAGATACTGTTGATCAGGGGGCAGAAAGTGATGCTCGATCGTGATCTGGCAGAATTATATGGAGTAGAAACCAGAGTTTTGAATCAGGCTGTGAGGAGGAATATAAAACGTTTCCCGGAAGATTTTATGTTTTTTCTTTCGCGTGAAGAGATCATGAACTTATCACAAACTGTGATAAGTTCTAAAATTAAACATGCTCCCAATGTAAATGTTTTTACTGAACAGGGTGTAGCCATGTTATCCAGTGTTTTAAGAAGTGACAGAGCCATTGAGGTTAATATTGCAATCATGAGAGCTTTTGTAAAGCTGAGGGAAATGCTGGCCTCAAACAAGGAGTTGTCAAAAAAGCTTGAGGAAATGGAAAAGAAATATGATGAACAGTTCAAGGTTGTTTTCGATACTATCAGGGCTTTAATGGCATCCTCTGATAAACCTAAAAGGGAGATTGGATTTAAAGGGTGAATGTCAGGTTCCGGGCCAGGGGCTTGCCCTTAATGTTGTTATTCCCGCATTGTTTAAGCGGGAATCCAGGTCAAAAGCTAATTTTAGACAGGATTTACAGGATTAACGGGATAAAAAAATAAAAAAAATTGACACTGATTTTCACTGATTGAATATGATTTTAAGAGAGATATCAAATAAAGATTCATCTATGATAATCATATCTTATCTGTGCTCATCTGTGTCGGAAGAGAATTTTAAGGTTTTAAAACCTGCAACTCGCAACCTGTAACCTGCAACATTCTTTTAAAAAAAGCCTTGTAGCGTGCGTCATGCGCACGAAAAGCACAAGATCGAAAGATTATTTTTGACAGGATTAACAGGATTGACTGGATTAAGAGCAAAATTTTTTTGACACGGATTTACACTGATTTATTATGATTTTTCAAAGGTTTATATAAAATAAAGGTTTATCAGTGATAATCATATCTTATCTGTGTTCATCTGTGTCGAAAGAGAATTTTAAGGTTTTAAAACCTGTAACTCGCAACCTGTAACCTGCAACATTCTTTTAAAAAGGGGGAATAAAATGAAACTGCTAATCGCCGAAGACCATACAGCTCTTCAAAAAACAATGGAAATGATGATGAAAGCCTGGGGCTTTGACTTCGACCTGGCGGCCAACGGGCAGGAGGCCGTCAATGAGGCAAAAAGAAACAAAGGCTTATATGACCTTTGCATTATGGATGTAGAGATGCCTATAATGGATGGCTGTGAGGCGACACGCATCATGCGGCGCGACTTAAGCTACTTCCCCATCATGGCCTATTCAGGAAATCACAACTACCGTGAAGAATGCTTTCAATCCGGCGCCGATGATTTTGTAGAAAAACCCTGTTCTCCCCACGAGCTTTTAGCTAAAATACGGGAACTGGCCGTAAAGACTTATCAATTTATATTTAATGGAAAAGATTTAATTTTAAAAAAGGAGATGCCGATGGATCAGCAGCATGCAAAGGAATTAAGGGAACTTGCAAAAAAAGACTTGTGCAAGGTGACTTTTAAAGGGGCTGACTTTACTGTAACTGTTCATAAAAATGTGCCCAATAAAATTGCTCATGATTTTATTGAGAAAAAAATAGAGGTTTCTGTGTTTCTCGATAGAAATGAGGACTTACCCGGTGAATGCCATCTCTATAAGTCAAGCAATATGACGCCCATTGTTCATTTTGATGAAGATATGTATAAAGAAAAGTTATTGAAAGAAGATGAAGATATTGAACAGTACAGAACGATGGCCTTGAAGAAAGAAGAGAAGTAGAAAGTCGGATAATACTCGAAAAAGAGTGTTATCGGGAAACTATATAATAACTTAGCGGTATAAAATTACCAACCTATATCATATGCACATTATGAAAGAACTGAAATATATTATAGAGCTTCTATATAGCCATTTTTTGCTTCGTGATTTAGCGGGCAAAGTCGTGCCTGGAGCAGTTATTCTATTCACAACCGTTATAACCTTAGATTGTTTCAGCTATATTGATTTATTCAAATCAAAGCTTCAATTCGTCGTTTGGATACTTCTACTCACTTTTTCCTGGATCATCGGATTGGCTGCACAAGCCATTGGGAGCCATATAAGGATAGTTCGTTATTCTGTGAAGTATTCGCCAACCTGCGAGTTTCACGAAGTGTTGCGAAAATTTCGGAATTCCAAGAAAGATGATAAAGATGATCAGCGTTTAGAGCGATTTATGGCAATCGGAGAAGCCTATGGAAATGGTGCAGCGGCAACTATAGTAGCATATTTACTATGGCTAGTATTATTCTATGTGATAAATAAAGATAAATGGATGTTATTTAATCTGGGCAATAATTATAACTATTATTTCCCAGAAAACATTTTAGTAATAACAATTATCGCTATAGTTAGTTTTATCTCGCTGTTACTAGGGCATAGAGAGACTATTGACCACCAAGATGAATTTATATCTACAGTTATAAATGAAGATAACTCTGAAAAAGCAGATAATAACTCACTTGAGAGGGATGCTTAAAAGCTAGCGCTTTTTCGCACCCTCAGTTTTGCGTTATAATTTTAGAGACAAAAACGAGCCAAACATTTAAAATTGACGAACTATGATTAAATTTGAAAGAGACAAACATGTATACCATTCCGATGAATTCGAAGAATTAGTAAAAGATACAATTCGATTCTTTAACGGCACGCCTGTTCATATGCTACCACCACCTGAAAAGTTTCATGGGACTGGTGTTTATGCCATTTATTACATTGGAAGATTCCCCCAATACAAAAAGCTTTACGAACAGAATCGCACTTCTTTTGACTTACCAATCTATATTGGGAAAGCTGTGCCAACAGGCTGGAGACAAGCCAGAACTATTTCTACAGAAAACAAAATAACTTTTGAGTTACATACGAGGCTTAAAGAACACTCAAGAAGTATTTTGCAGGCTTCAAATCTCGAGTGCAACGACTTTAGATGTCGATTCATGATTTTAGAAAATTATGCGAGTAGCATGATAGGAACAGTAGAAGCTGCACTAATCAGGCTATATACTCCTTTATGGAATTCATCTATTGATGGTTTTGGCAACCATGACCCGGGGAAAGGTCGATATAACCAGGCAAAGTCTGATTGGGACGTGTTGCATCCCGGAAGAAAATGGGCAGAAAAATGTAAAGGTGAACATTCAACGGATATAAAAGTTCAAGAAAATATTGCATCCTATTTTACAAATTCTAAAGAGTAACTACAGTATGTTAAATAGTATTGAAATTTTTTCAGGTGCAGGTGGCTTGGCTAAAGGGCTTGAGTTGGCAGGTGTTAATCATGAGGCCTTTGTTGAATTAAATTCTCAAGCTTGTAAAACTTTACGACAAAACTATGCAAAGAAACTTGTTTATGAAGGCAATATAGAACTATTTAATTTCCAGAACTTCAAAAACATTTCAATTATTGCTGGTGGTCCGCCATGCCAACCTTTTTCTCTTGGAGGAAATCATAAGGGCCATTTAGACAAGAGAGATATGTTTCCTTATGCAATAAAAGCAATACAACAATTAACTCCCAAGGCCTTCATCTTTGAAAATGTCAAAGGGTTGTTACGAAAGTCATTTGCATCATATTTTAACTACATCTTACTTCAGCTAACGTATCCTGAAATAATCAGGAAGCCTGAAGAAGAGTGGTTAAACCATCTTAAGAGGTTAGAAAAAAATCATACTTCAGGGGGTAAAAATTCTCTGAAGTATAACATTGTTTATAGGCTCATTAACTCAGCAGATTATGGTGTGCCACAAAAACGAGAAAGAGTTATTATCGTTGGAATAAGAAATGATTTGAATTTATCATGGAGTTTTCCTCAACCAACTCATTCAGAAGAAAGTCTACTCTGGAGCCAATTTGTTACCAAAGAATATTGGGGTAGACATAATATTAGTGACCTCAGTAGTTCATTAGTTAGCCAAAGTATTCTTCAAAAAACAAAAAAACTTAAACAACAATATAGTCTTTTTGCCCCACTTCAAAAACCTTGGCGCACAGTTCGCGACGCTATAGGGCATTTGCCTACACCCAACGCTAGAGAGTTGACAGAACACCAAGACCATATATTTAGACCCGGAGCAAAAGCGTATCCTGGACATACAGGAAGTCCCCTTGATTTACCTTCAAAAACAATCAAGGCTGGGGATCATGGTGTTCCTGGTGGTGAAAACATGATTCGTTATCCAAATGGAGAAGTCCGATACTATACGACTTTAGAAGCAAAATTAATTCAAACATTCCCTGCAAGTTACCAAATTACAGGCGTGTGGTCTGAAGCTATGAGGCAAATTGGAAATGCTGTTCCTGTAAAACTAGCAAATGTTATTTCCAGTAGTGTTGTTAAAGAGTTAACAGTTCAATAACAAAAAAATTATAACACATATATGGTCCCCGCTAGTCAAGGGATAAAAAAATCTATTAGCGAAAATCTTTGATTTTCGCTGTTTTTACGGCCTGACCTTCAAAGTGCATAATTGTTTCTGACTTCAGTTCGGTTTAGGGGTTTGCAGCCCCGTAGCGGTAGGGCGTATAAGCCTGCGCCATACGCCGAATGATTAAATAACACTGATAGAAAAGACGGATAATACTCAAAAAGGAGTGTTATCGGGAAACTCCAGAATAACTTGTTGAACTCAACCGCTTACGCGGGAAAAAGACTCCAAACCTTCCCTTCTTGAATACAGGTGATAGTCTCTCTAATTTGACTGCTTCCCTATGGGTGTTACCTTTTTCTTAAACCCTAAGAAAAA
>JAOUBX010000006.1 GCA_029860075.1 Deltaproteobacteria bacterium
AAAGGAGACGAAAAAACTTTGCATTATTGAC
This sequence comes from Deltaproteobacteria bacterium, assembly GCA_029860075.1. Classification (NCBI taxonomy): domain Bacteria; kingdom Pseudomonadati; phylum Myxococcota; class Myxococcia; species Deltaproteobacteria bacterium. The sequence continues at coordinate 32 of JAOUBX010000006.1, forward strand.
CTCACCAAGACATGAAATGGTAGATATTCCACATAGGGCTAAATATCGTGCTGAAGGGGCTTAACTTAGTGCCATTCGGATGTGTCCCTATTAATTCGATTAATTCGAAGGGGGCAGGCTACTTTAACAATAAAGGGGGAACAACCATGAAAATCCTGATAGCAGAAGACAACGTGAGACTTCAAAAGTCGGTTGGTATGTTATTGAAATGCTGGGGCTTTGATTTTGATACGGCGAGTAACGGGCGGGAGGCGGTCGAACAGGCCGTGGCGAATGAAGGTGCATATGACCTTTGCCTTATGGATATAGATATGCCTATAATGGATGGCTGTGAAGCGGCGCAGACGATTCGCAGGGAGGTCAGGTATTTTCCCATTATGGCTTTATCCGGCAATGCCTATATTGAAGAGAAGTTCGCTGCCGCCGGGATGGATGATTATTTACCGAAACCCTTTGAAGCTGACAGGCTTTTGGGTAAAATACGGGAATTGACGGTTAAGGCTTTTGATTTATTTTTTGATAATTTCGAATTTCGTATAAAAAAGGAGATGCCAATGGATCCGAAACAAGCAGAAGAATTAAGAGGGCTTGCGAAACAAGGTTTGTGCAAGATGCGCTTGAGAGGCGCAGGCGCTCATGATGTTACGGTAACAGTACATAAAAATATACCTAACAGTATTGCCTATGACTTTATTCAGGAAGAAGCTGAATTAACGACCTTTATTGATCGTGATAAGGATTCACCGGCTGAATGTTATCTTTTTAAATCAAATTGCCTGGTGCCTGCCGTTTTACTGGATGGTGAGCAGTATGAAGAAAAATGTAAGAAAGAGGATGAAAAGATGCAGAAGCGAAAAGAACTTTTAACAGCAAAGAAAGAGACATAATCAAATCTGGCGCAAGTGCTGGAAACGCCGCTTCTCGCCTTATTCCACCCTGCCTGTTATGAAATCCTGTCAAAAAAAAAATAAAAGATTGTTTTAGACCTCGTTAAGAGATTTAACGGGGCAGGCGGGATTAACGGGATTGACAGGATGAAGAACAAAATAATAAAGTCAGCTTTATCTCTTCCGGCTTAATTTTACTGTGATCCGGCTTTTTCTATGAATTCCATCAACAGGGAAAAGATCAGGCCCCATATTTACGACCATATCAACCTCATGGCCACTACTATCACGAAAAAAATCCATGTAATTTGCAAGTTCAACTTTCAAATTACATGGATTGGCGGATAAAGGTCAAATTGAAAACAAAAGAAATAGCGATAATAAAGACGAAGGACCAAAGAGCTTGTCTGGCTTAGGGGCTTGCAGTGAGGGAAAGCCATCATGATAAATTAGTGTCAAATAGCTATTTCTTTCTGTACATCAAATGCTGCGTCCCCCGTCCGTGAATGGCCCCTTTTTTCTCATACCGCGTTTTTATTTTATCCTGCCTGACTTCATCGAGAAAACGGCCTTCCACAGGGATTTTTTCAAATGCGTCACAGCTTTGAAAGGCTTCTTTCATCCATTCATAATAGGCTTCCGCGTCGGTAGAAAGCCATACTTCTCCCCCTTTTTTGAGCTTTCTCAGAAGCAGTTCCACCGTATGGGACTGGATGATGCGTCTTTTTGTGTGCCGTTTCTTGGGCCAGGGGTCGGGATGGTTGATGTGGATATAGTCAAAGAGTTCATCGGCAAAGATCTCTTCCATGGCCATGAGGGCGCTGCCGTGAATAATCCAGATGTTTTGCAGGTTCTTTTCTTCCCTATGCTTTAATAAGGCGGCAATGCCGTTTAAAAAAATCTCACAGCCCACAATGTGAGCATCAGGCAGCGCGTCGGCCAGTGCAGCCGTATATTCGCCATTTCCAAAACCTATTTCAAGATGGAGGGGACCGCTTCCCTCAAAATAAGAGGAAAGATCAATAATGCCGGCTTTGAAGGGAATTTCCACTTTTGGCAGAGCTTTTTCCAGCAGGTCTTTCTGACTGGCGGAGAGCTTGACCGCCTTGCGGCCAAAGGCCTTGTGACTGCTTTTAAAATCGCTGTTTCTGCCTTTATTGTGCACCATTTAATTTTGCTCCATTGTCATTTTTCTGCTTACAGAGGCGTAATATTAAGGGGACTGTGGGAGACTGTCAAGGTGCAAATAAAATCCACCCCTCACCCTGGTCCTTGCCCAGGGAGAGGGATATGCAATAATCTCCTCTCCCCTCATGGGGAGAGGATTAAGGCGAGGGGTGGATTTTACCGACAACCCAAAATATTTCTAATCCATAACTGAATCTCTTTAACCTTTGACAATAGCCTGTTTTTTATTTAGATTTATTTTAAACTATTTTATCCCTTTTCTAATATGGAGGCTGCAATGAGTGACCTAAAGATTGAAGTCGAATATTGTGTTGAGTGAAACTTTCTTCCCCAAGCCTCCGGTCTGGCGGCTGCAATTGAAGGAAGGTATGCTATCAAATCGGAACTGATAAAGGGTGGCGGCGGCATTTTTACGGTCAAGATAAACGGGAAAATGGCTTACAATAACAGGGAGCACGGGGGAAGGTTTCCTGAAAATGAAGAGATTTTTACGGCGCTTGATAAAGTGGCGGCCCCTCTTGCCGAAAGTGAAAGAATGGAGCCGGAATCGGGTGCTGGAATCGATTCCCCGAGTTGTAACTGGTCTTCTGAAAAAAAGTAAAAGAAAAAATATCCTCTTAATGAAAAATGTCTCTACTAAAAGAAAATTTCTGGAAAAATAAAAGCCTCTCCCAATTAACGCATGAAGAGTGGGAGGCCCTTTGCGATGGCTGCGGCCTTTGCTGTTTAAACAAGATTGAAGATGATGAAAGTGGCGAGTATCTCTATACCAATGTGGCCTGTTCTCTTTTGGATCATGAAAAGAGGCGCTGTTTTGACTATGAGGGAAGAAGTATTTTAAAAAATGACTGCTTAAGACTGACGGCTGAAAATATTGAAGAGGTCCCCTGGCTCCCCTCAACCTGTGCCTATCGGCTCGTGAAGGAAGGAAAAGACCTTCCCTGGTGGCATCCCCTCATTTCAGGAACAAGGCAATCCTTAAATGAGGCGGGAATAGGATACAGGGAAAAGTTGATTTGTGAAAAGGGGATTGATGCGGAAATTCTTTCTGAATATGTTGTCGACTGGGTGACTGTTGAGCCGGCAAATGAGAAAAGCAGATAAAAACCTGTTAATATCTCAGGCATCTGTGTTATATATTGGCCACTAAAGATAAAGGAGCAGGCTTATCATGGCATCTGATGTACAGGATATTACAATCGAATATGAAGAAGAGGGGATCATTGTTACCAAAGAACTGGACAAAGTCATTCTTTCCAGGGGCGCATGGACAACGATCATTTTCAAATTCCAGGACTGGGACAGGCAGAAAGAGACCTACGGCCCGGAGAAATTCACCATACGCCGCTACAGGAAGCTGCACGGCAATTACCAGCAGCAGTCCAAATTCAATATTTCAAGCATTGACCAGGCAAATAAAATCATCGAGGCATTGCAAGGCTGGATAAAAGCATAGCAGGCTTCATTTTTTTTAAATTTCTATTGCAGTCAACCATAAAAAGCATTCATAGGCGGTAATTCGCCATAAGCTTTCCTAAGTATTTATTAAGGGCATTTGATCTGCTCAGAAAAGGAATGGGTGGTTTTTTACGGGTAGAAAACTGGTTGAGCAGTTTTACTATTTCCTCGTTTTCAGGATCTGTTTCGATACCGGCTCTCAGGGTTTTTATCAGCTTGCTATGCCATTTTCGCTTTATATAAACCTCGGCAAGATTCAAATAACATTCGGCGTTGCCTGAATCAAGTTTGAGGGCTTCTTTGCAAAGCTTTTCCGCTTTTTTTAGATTCCCGCCCGATTTGGCTATCAGGGCGCCCAGAAGGGACAGTGATGCCGGTGTGGGTCCTCCATATTTTATATTATCCTCTAAAAAACCTATTGCGCCTTCGTAGTCATTGTCCCTGATCCTTTCGAGAGCCAGATCATATCTCTTTTGAATATGTGCTGCCATGCCATTTTCTCCCCTAAATAATATCAATTTTCACCCCTGAAATGTCTATTATAACATTAAATGACGATAAAATCATCTTGATGAAAAAAAATTACACCATTTGACGGCCCGTTGCCTTTTTAAATTTATTTGGATATCATTTTATAAATATTAATTTACAGGAGAAAGTATTATGTTGAGAAAAAAGGGAAAGCATTATCTTGTTTTTATGGTTCTTGCCTGTCTGTCAGTGATCTCATCCCCCCTGCTTGCAGGTGAGGGATTTCGGGATGCAGATGTTAAGGAAGCGGCCGAAATGGTTGCAAAAGAAAAAAATAACGCCCGCTTTGTTATTCTCGATGTAAGAACAAAAGGGGAATATGATAAGGGGCATCTCTTTAATTCCATCAATATTGACATTAAGTCGGCAAACTTCGGGGAAGAGATAGGCTTGCTGGACAGGAACAAGACCTACCTCGTCTACTGCCATTCGGGCAAACGAAGCAAGAGGGCTCAGAAAAAGATGAAAAGTATGGGCTTTAAGAATATTATCAATATGAAAGGGGGCTTTACCGGCTGGCTGGGAGAAAAAAATCCTTACCAACGATAAAGGGCTTGCTCAATCAATCTGTCAGGGAGGGGAAAAAGGCCGCGCCGCACAAGGTGCGGCCTTTTTTGTTTTCAGGAGAGGTTTATCTTAACAAGGCCTTTATTTTTTGATACATTTTATTATGTGTAAAGGACTGTCGGTCCATGATTTTCAGGATAATTTTTTTGACGCACTATATTTCTCTAATAAGGCGCTTTTCGGGAAGGGGACCAGGATGGAAAACAGGCTGCAGGATCTGACGGAAAAAATATACGAAGAAGGTATTGAAAAAGGCCGGAAAAAAGCGGATGAACTCGTTGCTCAAGCAGAAGAGAAGGGCCAAAATATAGTCAGTGACGCAAAAAATACGGCGGAAGCAATCATCTCATCGGCTAAAAAAAGCGCAGCCGAATTTAAAGAAAGGGTAGAAGCTGAAGTACGGCTTGCAGGACGGCAGGCCATGCGCACTTTTAAAAAGGAGATAGAAGATATTATCGTGGCAGAGGCCCTCGATAAAAACCTGCGGACCTCCATGAATAATCTTGAAAATATAGAAGATTTTGTGAGAGAAGTTATTAAAAACTGGCACCCTGAAAAAACAGAGTCACCCAGCCTCGAAGTCCTTCTCCCCGAAAAGAGAAGAGAAGAACTTGAAAAATGGTTTAAATCGGAAATAGGCAAGGGACTTAAAAAGGGTATTACCATTAACTTCCACAAGAAAATAAAGGGAGGCTTCCAGATAGAATCAAAGAAAGGGGGGTACCGCATAAACCTGACGGACGAAGATTTTCTGGAATTTTTCAAAGAGTATCTTAAGCCAAGAGCCAGAGAACTCCTTTTCGGGGAGAGGCAGAATGGCTGAAAACTACTATTTTCTCGTAGCAGGGCTTCCTGAAGCCGACTTCGATGCGCCCCGGGAGTGCCCCTCCTTTCCGGACTTTGCGAAGCTTGCCAAAGATCATCTCCTCCCTTCCGATGTCCTGCTTTTCCAAAAAATTCAACTGACCATCGATATTGGCAACCTTGCAGCGCTAATGGAAAGAGGGGACCATCTTTTTACAGAGGGAGGATTGTATGAAAAAGAGGCGCTTCAGGAGGGGCTTCATGATCCCCATATTTTCCCCCCCTGTATGCAGCAGGTGATAGAGGCCTGGCAGAGTGATATTCCCGTATTTCACAATATTACCTGGGAAGACCAGCTTAACTGGCTCTTTTACGAAGCCATGGAAGCGGTGGAGAGCCGGTTTTTACGCAAGTGGTTTGCCTTTGATGTGACCTTTAATAATCTCCTTGCCGTTATGAGTTGCAGCGAATTTAATATTCCCATCGAGCGCAGGGTGACTGAAAGGATTGAAAATATCTGCACCCAGGCCGTTATTACGAGAAACGAGGCGGCTGAAGCCATCGTGAATAGTTCAGATCCCGACTTTTCTCTCCCTCCCATCTTCCCTCTGGCCTCAAGGGTTCTCTCTCTTGACAGGAGTGACCTGGAAAATTTTGAAAAAAGCATGGACCGCATAAGGTGGGACTGGCTTACGGAAGCAGTGGTACATAATTATTTCGATATTGATTTTATTCTTGCTTATGGCTTGAAGCTGAAGATTATGGACCGCTGGAAAAGGCTTACTCCCCAAGCCGGAAAGGAACGGTTCGAAGGGTTGCTGCATTCCTTTGAAAGTTCCTGTCAAGGGGTTTCCATGGAGGAGGTGATCCCTTGAAAACAAAGGGAAAGGTGACAGGCATCGTTTCCAATCTCGTTACTATTGCCGCTGACGGGCCGGTGGCGCAAAACGAGATCTGCTATATTGAACTTAAAGGGCAAAAGCTCATGGCGGAAGTAATCAAAATGGAAAGGGGGATCGCTTATGCCCAGGTCTTTGAAAGCACGAGAAACCTGAAAGTTGGTGATGAGGCAGAGTTTACAGGGCGCCTGCTTGAAGTGAGCCTTGGCCCGGGCATGCTGTCAAAGGTTTATGACGGTCTCCAGAATGATCTTTATAAAATGGAAAGCCTCTTCCTGAAAAGGGGTGAATATACAGAAGCCTTCGATCATGACAGACAGTGGCGCTTTACTCCCCTCATGCAGACAGGGGATGCCGTTCATGCTTCGGACTGGCTCGGTGAGGTCAAAGAGGGCTGGATAAGACACAGGATCATGGTCCCCTTTGACTGCAAGGGGACAGCTACGATCAGGCATATCGTGGCTGAAGGAGAATACAGGACGGGAGAAACCATTGCCACCATTGTCGATGAAGAGGACAATGAAAGGGCCATTTCCATGATTATGAAATGGCCCGTCAAAAGGGCCGTCAAGAATTATCGCCATAAACCGCGGCCCTTCAGAGTCATGGAGACGGGTATTCGCGTTATCGATGTGATGAATCCCATGGCTGAAGGAGGAACGGGCTTTATCCCGGGGCCTTTCGGGTGCGGCAAAACGGTCCTTCAGCATGCGCTGGCCAAAAATGCCGATGCCGACCTGATTATTGTCGTTGCTTGCGGAGAAAGGGCCAATGAGGTAGTGGAAATCTTCCAGGATTTTCCCGAACTGGATGATCCGAGGACGGGAAGAAAGCTGATGGAGAGGACCATCATCATCTGCAATACATCAAATATGCCTGTCGCCGCAAGGGAGGCTTCCGTTTATACAGGCATGACCATTGCCGAGTACTACCGTGCCATGGGGCTTAAAGTCCTTATTCTGGCCGATTCCACATCGAGGTGGGCCCAGGCCATGCGGGAAATTTCAAACCGTATGGAAGAACTCCCCGGTCCCGATGCTTTTCCCATGGACCTGCCCGCAACGGTGGCCAACTTTTATTCAAGGGCGGGCTTTGTCTACCTTCCAAACGGCGAAAGTGGGTCCGTCACCTTTATCGGAACGGTAAGTCCCGCAGGGGGAAACCTTAAGGAGCCCGTCACGGAATCGACTAAAAAAGCAGCGCGGACTTTTTATGCCCTTTCCCAGAATCGCGCTGATTCAAAGCGCTATCCCGCCATAGACCCTGTCGAGAGTTATTCAAAATACCTGGAGTACCCGGAAGTGAGGGATTGTCTCAATTCGCTCATGGAAAGAGGCTGGTGTGACAGGGTAAGCTATTTAAAAGATATGCTTCAAAAAGGGATGGAGGTGAGTAACCAGATCAAGATTCTCGGTGATGACGGTGTTCCCGTCGGCTATCATGAAACCTTCTGGAAGGCGGAGACTATCGACTTTTCCATCCTCCAGCAGGACAGTTTTGACCGTATTGACGCATCGACGCCGCTGGAAAGGCAGAAGTATATGGTTGATCTGGTGACGGACCTATGCAAAAGCGATTTTCATTTTGAGCATTTTGACGAAGTGGCCCCTTATTTCAAGCGCATTATCAACAGGCTCAGGCAGATGAATTATCTTGAATATGAAAGTGATGCTTTTGAAAAGGAAAGGGCCTCGCTTGCGGAACTCCTCAAGGAAAGGAGGCGCGTCTAATGCATACGAAGGCCTTCCAGAGGATCTACACGAGCATCGAAAATATTACGCGGGCAACATGCACCGTTGTTGCCGAAGGGGTGGGAAATGAAGAGATGGCCTATGTAGACGACCGTCCCGCACAGGTGGTAAAAATCATGGGCAACCGGGTGACCTTGCAAGTCTTCCCCGGCACAGAAGGGATAGCAAGTGATGCAGAGGTTATTTTTTTGGGCAAGCCTCCCACCCTCAAGGTGAGTGATGAATTGAGAGGGCGTTACTTCAACCCTTACGGCAAACCGATCGATGGAGGTTCTCATGTGGAAGGGATAGAGGTGGAAACAGGCGGGCCGTCCGTTAATCCTGTCAGGCGCAGGCAACCGTCGCGCATCATTGAAACGGGCATTGCCGGTATCGACCTTAACAATACCCTTGTCACAGGCCAGAAGATCCCCTTTTTTGCCGATCCCGACCAGCCTTTTAATATGGTCATGGCCCATGTGGCCTTACGGGCCAGTGCGGACATTATTATACTGGGAGGCATGGGACTTTCCAATGATGACTATCTCTATTATAAAAATGTCTTTGAAAGTGCAGGTGCCCTGGAAAAAATCATCAGCTTCGTCAATACGACGGAAGATCCGCCTGTCGAGAGGCTTCTCGTTCCCGACATGTGCCTTACTGCCGCCGAGCATTTTGCAACGGAAAAAAATGCAACGGTCCTCGTGCTTCTCACCGATATGACCCTTTATGCCGATGCGCTGAGCATTGTTTCCAACCGCATGGACCAGATTCCCTCGAAAGACTCCATGCCGGGCTCCCTCTATAGCGACCTTGCCAGGATTTATGAAAAAGCGGCACAGCTTCCGGAAGGCGGCTCTATAACAATTATTGCCGTTACCACCTTAAGCGGCGGTGACATTACTCACGCCATTCCCGATAACACGGGCTACATTACGGAAGGACAGCTCTATTTAAGGCGTGATACGGACATTAGCAGGGTTGTCATCGATCCTTTCAGGAGCCTTTCCCGCCTCAAACAGCTGGTTATAGGCAAGGTGACGAGAGAGGACCATCCCCAGGTTATGAATGCCTGTATCCGGCTTTTTGCCGATGCAGCCAATGCAAAAACGAAAAAGGAGAATGGCTTCGACCTGACCGGGTACGATGAAAGGACCCTTGATTTCGCCGGAGACTATTCATTAAAACTCCTCGCTATCGACGTCGATCTCTCTATGGAGGCCATGCTTGATACAGCCTGGGAACTGCTGGGGCGCTACTTTTCGAGGGAAGAAGCGGGCATAAGGCAGGACCTGATGGAGAGATACTGGAGAGAAGGCCGGGAAAAGGCGGCTAAACAGGAAGAAGAGGCCCCGTAAAAAATGGAACTCAAGTACCATTTCAACAAGACATCACAGCAGCAGCTTGCAAAAGAGTTGAAGGTAAGGATCGACGCCCTTCCCACACTTCATGCCAAGGAGGCGGCTCTCAGGAATGAGGTAAAGCGGGCAAAAGAGGCTGTTTTAAAGATCGAAAGCGATATTGCTCAAGCGCTTGAAGAAGTAGCGCCTATGGAAAAACTCTGGGCTGAATTTCCCCGGGTTCTCTGTATCAGGGAAGTAAGGCTTAAATCGAAAAACATAGCAGGGGTAAAGATAGACGAGCTTGAAGGAATCGATTTTGACGTAAAGCGTTTCAGCCTTTTCGGTCGTCCCTTCTGGTTTATGCGGGGGGTGGACATATTGAGAAATATTGCCCGTATGAAGGTCAGACTGAAAGTGCTCACGAAAGAGCTGGAAGTTCTTGACTATGCCAGGAAAAAGACGACGCAAAAAGTCAATCTCTATGAAAAGGTGCAGGTTCCGGCCTATAGGGAGGCCATAAGGAAGATCAAGCGTTTTCTGGAAGATGAAGATAACCTGGCCAGGTCGTCGCAAAAGATACTGAAAGAGAGAAAGGCCATGGCAGGAGCTGCCTCATGATCGTAAGGATGAAAAAACTATCTCTTCTGCTCTATCACAGGGACAAGGAGCCTTTTCTAAAGGCCCTGCAAAAAATCGGTGTTCTTCATGTGAATCCACTGCCTGACGTTACATCAGTGGCGCTTGAAAAGGCCATTGAACTCCATGAAAGATACGAAAGGAGCCTCCGTGTACTCCATGAGATGGCAGCCAAAAAGGAGGGGCCTTTTGTAAAAGAACTAACCATGGAACCTCTGTGCATACTTGACGCCTTTGATGAACTATACAGCTGCTTATGCAAAAGAGAAGGCGACATTAAAGGACTTGAAAAAATAGCTGAAGAACTCTCTCCCTGGGGGAATTTTGATCCCCATACAATAGAAACCATTCAAAAAGCCGGTATCAATGTAAGGTTTATGGTCGTTTCCAGGGAGGATTTTCAGGGCATGGATTTTGAGGATACGCTTTGTGAAGTGATAAGCAGCAGCAGGAAAAAGCGCTTTCTTCTTGTTATCGAAAGGGGAGAGAAAGCGCATCTAAAGGGGACGGAAGTTCACCCTCCCATGCAATCTCTTGCAGAGATCTTAAAAGAACTCAATGATTTAAGGGAAGAAAGAAAAAAACTCCACTTATCGCTGGAACGGCTCACTCCTTACAGGCCGCTGCTCAAGGACTGTGAAACCAGGCTTAAAGACCGGATCCGTTTCAGGGAGGCCGAACTTCATATGGCGGGAGAAGCGGAAGGGTCGCTTGCGGCCATGTCGGGATGGTTCAGGCATGACCACGAAAATAAAATCCGCTCTTTTCTCGATGATTTCAATGCCTGTTACCTGATAGAAAGCCCGGTTCCCGGTGATGAGGCGCCTGTCCTCCTTGAAAACAACCGGTTTACACAGCTTTTCGAGCCGGTAACGAAAATCTTTTCTCTCCCTTCCTATTTCGAACTCGATCCAACCCCTTTCTTTGCGCCATTTTTTGCGCTCTTTTTCGGCCTTTGTCTTGCCGATGTCGGTTATGGTCTCATAATCGCCGTCATTTCCGGCTTTCTTGCCTTTAAAGGGCCTTTTAATTTGCGGCCTCTTTTTACCATGGCGCTCATACTGGGCCTCATGACCGTAGCAGGGGGGATGATGCTTAACACATTATTTGGTGAGGCCATATTCTACAGGCCCGGTGTTGAAAGGGCCCTCTTTAGCGAGGGAGCCGTTTTTGCCCCCTTGGGCCCCTACCTGTCGGAAAGTGAGATGGTATTCCCCGGTATGACCTTTGCGCTCATGCTCGGCTTCATTCAGGTTATTCTGGGGATCGTCCTGAACGGTGTAAAAAGGGCCCGCTTGAGCGGCCCGCTTTATGCGCTTCAGCCTTTGTCATACCTCTTGATGATCACGGGAGGGCTTGTCTGGGCAGCGCAGGCCGATGTAATGGGTTTGGCAGCGGCAGAAGCAGGGCCCATTCCTGTTGGCGCAATCCTGACCGGTATCCCCGCAGCAACGGGAAAGGCGCTTGTTTTTAGCGGCCTTCTTCTTCTTTTTCTATTTAATAATCCGGCGAAGAAAATACATATAAGGCCGCTTCTGGGTTTGTGGGAATTATATGGCTTTGCTACGGGGCTTATGGGGGATATCCTCTCTTACCTGAGACTCTTTGCACTGGGCCTTGCCGGGGCCCTTCTGGGAAATGCCTTCAACAGGATCGCTTTTATGATCGTTACTGATGGAAGCGGTGTTATCCACTATACCTCTTTCGGCATGGTGGGTACCCTGCTTATACTGCTTCTGGGGCATACGCTTAACCTCGGCCTTGCCACACTGGGCGCCTTTGTTCACTCGCTTCGTTTAACCTTTGTCGAGTTTTATAAAAACCTTAACTTTGAAGGCGGTGGAAAGGCATTTAAGCCCCTTTCATTGCATAATCATTCTGAGCGGTCAAGTTAAAGAGGAGGTTAAAAATGGGATATTTTCTTGCATTAACAGGAATGGGATTGATGATAGGTCTTCCCGGGGCAGGTTCGGCCATAGGACTTGCGGCCGGAGGTTCCGCCGTGCTCGGCATGATGAAGAAGAAACCTGACGCTTTTGGCCGGGGGCTTGTATTGTCGGGCCTGCCTGCAACACAGGGGCTCTATGGATTTGTTGCCTTCATTATGTATAACGGGAGTGTTAACTCGGGAATCACTCTTTTTCAGGGGGCCGTCGTTTTCGGCGCCGGTATTGCCGTGGGGCTTGCTTCCATCGTGTCAGCCATACAGCAGGGAAAGGTCTGTGCCAACGGCATTTCGGCTATCGGCAGTGGTCATGATGTTTTCGGCAACACCATGATCCTGGCCGCATTTCCCGAGTTCTATGCCATACTCTCTCTTGTTGCGGCCATACTTATGATGGGGCTTTTGGGCTCCTGAGTCCGACAGACTCCTAGCGGGTGTTTTTATTTTTTAAGTACTCTCCAATGGCCCTGCCTGCTTCACGTCCGGCATTGGTAAGTGATTCTGTAATCGCCATGTGAAAGGTCTCAATAAACTTCCGGCCATAACTTGATTCGGAAAAAGCAATATATTTTTCTATCTCGTTGTTTTTTAATAAGCGGTAGTTATAAAGAAAGCCTGATAATATTTTTTCTTCCATTGATTTTTCAAGTTCAGGCCTTTGCGTAAGCGCCTCCTTTTCAAGTGCATTTAAGGCCTCGTCATTTGAAGGTTTAAAAGCGCCCAACATAGCCATAGACATGGCTATTTCCATGTTAAGCGCCATATTGACCGCTCTTTCTGTTGCTTTTGTCGCTTTTTCGAGTCTCTTCATGCGTTCCATTTTTACAGTACCCTGCCTGCTTTGCATGAGTTGATTCATCATTGCCTTTTTTCTCTCCACCGATGCTCCGGAGAATACATCAGTCTCAATTGAGACAATTGCCCGGCCAAGTGGTGAATCAAACCATTGAAGCAGGTCTGAAATTTCATCGGCGCCAAGGGCAATGTCAAAGGCCTTTCTAATCTTTACCTGTAATTTGCCGGGGTAAAAGGCGCTTCCCAAAATGAGGATACTTTTATTTAAAGCCTCTCCCCGGGCTTGACCGGATTGTGCCCAGCCGGTCCTGAAGCCTCTTTTTATGTAGAGTGGGATTGCTTCGAGTTGTCTGTTAATGCCGGATTTTTCCATCAGTTCTTCTAAAAGACGTTCTTTGTCTTCTTTGTTAAGTTCGGCAATTTCCCCCTCTTCTGTTTTATGGGCCATTTCATCGTGAAGGTGGCCTTGTTCCTCTTCAGCCCCATACAAAGTTCCCGTAAGAAAAAATAACACTATTAATAAACATAAGAGGGAATATATTTTTTTCATTGTATTACTCCTTGAATCAAGTGAGTGATTATAAAGTAATCATTTGGCCTGAATAATTCAACTATACAGATATTTTTTTTCTTGTCAATTACTCCATGCAGGTGGAAGCTGTTCTTCATTTCAGTTGACATGGACCGATAATGATCGATAAAATTATGCTTTTTTAAATTTGAAGACCTCCTGGCAAAAGAGGAGAAAAGAAAGGGATTAGAATGGAAAAAAGAGAAAAGCTGTACGAAGGTAAGGCCAAGATTATTCACGCAACCGATGATCCGGACCTTATCATTCAATATTTCAAGGATGATGCCACAGCTTTTAATGCTGAAAAGAAGGGAACCATTGCAAGCAAAGGGATAATGAACAATCAAATCTCGGAAGTACTTTTTAAATACCTGGCTGAAAAGGGTATTCCCACGCATTTTGTGGAACGGTTAAATGACAGGGAGATGCTTAACAAGAAGCTTGACATTATTCTCGTTGAAGTGGTTGCAAGAAATATTGCTGCCGGTTCACTGGCCAAAAGGCTGGGCAAGGAAGAAGGTGAAGTTCTTCCTGCAACGGTTGTGGAATACTATTACAAGGATGATTCCCTGGGAGACCCCCTGATCAATATGGACCATATCAGGATCCTCGGTCTGGCAACGGATGACGAGATGGCAAAAATAAGAGAATATGCAGTAAAGATTAATGGCCTTCTTAAAAAGTTTTTTGATGAAAGAAATATCGACCTTGTCGATTTTAAGCTGGAATTCGGCCGGCATAAAGGTGAAATTCTGCTTGGTGATGAGATATGCCCCGATACGTGCAGACTTTGGGATAAAAAGACCCATGAAAAGATGGATAAGGACAGGTTCAGAAGAGATATGGGTAAAATTGAAGAGGCCTATGCCGAGGTTTGCAGGAGGGTTTGCGGAGAATCGCTTTAACTTTTCCCTCTTGCAGCTATTTTCATTATGTGGAGGATAGTCTTTCTGTCCTCTTCATCTATTTTTCTGAAAAGGTCAAGTAACTGACTTTCCTCGCCGGGGAGGTAGAAAGGTTTTTCCTCTCCGGCAAGGAAGGGGGGCTCTTCAAAAAAAAATCCTACCGGAACATGGAGGCAATTTGCCAGCATTTGCAGCTTTTCCGTATTAAGTGTGTTTGACCCTTTTTCATAGCGCTGGATTTGCTGATAACTTACATCGAGCTTCTCGGCCAGCCTTTCCTGGGTTATACCCAGGTCCCTTCTACGTTCTTTGATTTTCTCTCCAATATGCCGGGATGTTTTAAATGCTCTCATTTGTCCTCTCCTATGTCACATTTGTCCAGTCATACTATCAGTTGAAAGAATCATCGTCTATAACGTAATGGGTGTAAATTGACTTGCCAGTACCATGTGGCGGGTGTATTATGAGAAAAAATAAAGACTTGCCGGGGTAAGGATGAGTTCTTAGGGGGGAAATTAGAATGGGTAGTTTAGTAAAAAAAGCAAAATTGTCAGGAAAAAAAATTCTCATAGCCGATGACTCGACGGAAGTAAGGGATGCGCTATCGACAGCGCTGGATAGTTGCGGCGCTACCGTCATAGAGGCAAAAAATGGCATGGAAGCGCTGTCTCTGGCCGTTGAAAAAAAACCGGACATGATTATTATGGATATAAACATGCCGGAAATGAATGGTCTCGATGCGTGCCGTTCGTTAAAATCAGGAGAGGGAACAAAAAACATCCCTATTTTACTGTCCTCTTCCGATAAATTTCTCATGGAAACGGCTACTTCAAAAATGTCTATTGCTGACGACTATTTGTCGAAACCCTTCAGCTTAAGACAGCTTATTGATAAAGCGGCCCGTATTATCTGCCCCTCATAAATTATTAGAGATTCCATTAAGTCGGGATTTGGGGAATTTTCTGACTTTACATGTTCATTATTTTATTAAATAATAATTTTCATGAAGAGACGGGTTTTGGCAGACCTTATTTTATATGTGATGACGGTGGTCATGTTTCTGCCCCTATGTGCCGGCGCCGGGGAAGATCCTCAGACATTTTATGAGCGCGGGAGAGAGGCTTATAACCGTTTTAGCGATGACCATATCAAGGCAGCCATCATTTTTTTTGAAAAGGCAATAGAAGGTTCCCCCTCCTTTTCTCCCGCCTATTCGGCCCTGGCGGAAGCTTACATACAGGAATATCTCAGAAATCCTGAAGCGTCACCGGGGCTGCTTGAAAAAGCCGCTGCCGCCGCAGAAAAAGCCCTCTTTACCGATGCGCGTTCAGCGTCGGCTCACAAGGCCATTGCTTCCGTCTACTATGCAAAAGGAATGGTGGCGGAAGCGATAGAAGAACTTGAGAGGGCCATCGATATGGTTCCTGACTACGCAAGGGCTTTGCTCAATCTCGGTGCCTGCTGGCTTGCTATGGAAGACAGGGAGCGGGCCCTCGGTTTTTTCAGGGATGCCGTTAACGCCGATAATGACGATCTGGCCAAAGGGATTGCTTATTATAATATGGCCTCACTGGAGGCTGATGAGAAGCGCTTTGACAGTTCACTCGAAGTATACAGAAAGGCTGCCGGGCTTGTTCCCGATTATTACAATATTCATTATGGCCTTGGTGTTGTATATATGAATCTCGACAGGGACGGGGACGCGGTGGAATCTTTCAGAGAGGCGGTCCGTCTCAAAGCCGACTATATTCCGGGCCATATGGGTCTTGCCTCTGCATATCACCGTCTTGGTAATAAACCGTCAGCGATGAAGGCTTACGAAGCGGTTCTTGCTGTCGATCCTGAGTCGGAAGAGGCGGAGAAGGGGCTGGCAGCGCTTAAGGGAAAAAAAATTGGTTGCCTTTTTATTTATTGATTACTTATGCCTAAAGAATTAAGTCACCTCATTTTTTCAGACCGTGCGCTAAATATTATTGAAAAAACATGCCCTGAAAAGGGGACTATCCTGCGGACCCATTATGATCTTTACCTTTTAGGCTCCATTATTCCCGATACGGCTTTTTATGATCTCCCTCTTTTTATGAAAAACAAAAGTATCTCTTTTTTGTCCCATAGAGTTCACACAAACCGGGGAGGACTGGATAAGGTTTTTTTGACGAGGGCGCTGGAAGAAGGAATCAGTGGAAGTGATGAGAACTTTGCTTTTTGTTGCGGCCTTATATCTCACCAGTGGGCTGATTCACTTTTTCATCCCTTTATTGTTTACTTTACGGGCAATTACTTTCACCCTGACCTTGCAGAAAGAAAGAGGGCTCAGGCGAGACACCGTTTTCTGGAAGGGCTTGTCGATTTAAAGTTAATGGCGCACTACTTTCCTCAGGGAGAATTTAGCCCTGCCTCTGTTACCGGGAGGCTGAAGGCGATGAAGCCGCCACCATCATGCCTTTCTTTGTTTGTAAGGTCCGTCCCTGCTCAAGATGAAAAAAGGCGCACAGAAGAGATGGTCCTTAGGCTCGATAAAGCCCGTTTATTCCAGCTAAGGCTTCTTTCGCTTTACGGAAATAACTTTTTCAGGCAATTTATCCTTCTCGTCAATAGATTGTCGGGAAATCGTTTTGAGGACCATGCAGCGCTTCTCTACGGGGATAAGGCCTCTCTTTCCCTGAATATATTAAATGAAGAATGTCACTTTAAAGATCCCTGGTCGGGGCAGGCGATGAAGGGATCCATTACCGGCCTTGCAAAAGAAGTTCTTCATAATCTGACAGGCTCAATTAAAACATACGGGGAAGCAAGAAAATATTCCCGGCCTTTTTTACCGGCTGATCTCTTTGTTGCCTGTGGTGAGGATAAGGGAGATGAAGCGCTGGAAGATTGCCTTGATACGGGAGAAATGGATAAGTTTCTAAAGCGGTTTTTGAACCTAAAAGGGTAGCGCATGGCTGAGCTTGTGCCCGTATTCTTGATTTCATACCTCATCGGTTCCCTTTCCTTTGCCTGGCTGGCAGGAAGGCTAAAGGGTGTCGATCTTCGACTGGAGGGAAGCGGTACCCTTGGAGCGAGGAATGTAAAAAGAGTTATAGGTAAAGGGCCGGCCTTTGCCGTGCTTGCTCTCGATGTTTTGAAAGGGGTGGCCGGGGTGACTGCTGCCGTCCATATTTCCGGTCACCCTTCATCACCCATGGTGGGCTGGCTGGGTCTTGTTTGCGGCCATGGCTGGTCTCTTTTTTTGAAATTCAGGGGAGGAAAAGGGCTTGCCTCCAGCCTGGGGGCGCTCCTCTTGATATCACCGTTAACCCTTGCTCTGGAACTCCTGCTGGGGAGTTTTTTCTTTGCTTTTACAAAAAATGTCTATGCTGCGGCAATAAGCATGATTGCAGCCATGCCTGCCATTCTTTACTTTACCGGCGCCGGGGCTGCCTCCATTTTATTCTCCCTGCCACTGTCTTTGTTAATGCTTCTTTTGCACAGAAAGAATATGAAGGAACTTATCGCTGTCTTGAGGAAAGGGGGAAGTTAAGAGGGGGGATAGGGAAATACTACCTCGATCCGCTCCATTGGAGCTTGGTTCTCAGTACTTCATAATAATCCCTGTAAGGTGATTTTATCAGCTTTGTCAGGTTTTCCGATTTTTCTATCTCTATGGTGTCACCTTCCTTGAGGGCAAAGGCTACCTGCCCGTCCATGGTAAGAAGATAATCGACATTTTCCGTTTTCAGCGTTACGCTTATTCTGGACTGGTCAGGTATCATGATGGGGCGGTTGTTCAGTGTAAATGGGCAGATGGGGGCAATAATAATGGCTTTTAGCGTAGGATGAACAATGGGACCTGCCGCTGCCAGCGAATAGCCTGTCGATCCTGTGGGCGTGGAAAAAATAAGGCCGTCGACACGGTAAAGGGTAAGAAAATTATCATCGATCCTCGTATCGAGATCAATGATTCGTGCCATAGAACCCTTGCTGATAACGACGTCGTTCAAGGCGGAATATTCGGTAATTTTTTCTCCCTGACGATAGATGGAGGCTTTTAGCATCATTCTTTCTTCAAGGTCGTACTTGCTTTCGAGAATTCTCTCGAGGATGGGAAAAAGCTCATCAACGGTCATCTCCGTAAGAAAGCCGAGGCTGCCCAGGTTGACTCCCAGAATGGGGATGCTTCTCTTGCCGGCCAGTCTGGCGATGCTAAGAAGCGTTCCGTCACCACCAAGGACGATGATCAGATCGGCAATTTCGTGAATTTCCGTCTTGGAATAACCTTTTTTTATTCCCAGAGGTCCAATGACTTCCTTGTCAAAAACGGCTTCAATGCCCCGCTCCTTTAGCCAGGGGATGAGTTCTTTGGCCAGCCCGAGCCCTTCAGGCTTATTTCTTTTTATGATAATGGCTATTTTTTTCATCTATGTCCTCAATGTTCTGGAAAATTAACATAAAGAGGTAAAAGTGTCCATGTTTTTTGAATCCGGCGGGTGCATACTTTGTTGCTTGCTGCCTATTTTTCCTTCACCCGTTCTTTCATCTCATGAATCTGAATAATCTGGCGCCGGGCAACTTCAGGATTTGCCACTTTAGGTATGATGTCATAAAAAATGCCGGTGCCGCCAAGGTCCATGAGTATAAACCTTTCTTCACCGGCAGACAGTTGCAGGTCAAGTGTATACCCTTCGGAAATTTCCACATGATATTTTCCTTTATAGGTATCGATATAAAAGTATTCTCCCGGCAGTGAGTCACCTGCGTATGCGCCGTTTAGGCTGACAGGGGGGGTAATGAGAGACCCGGCCAGGATGTAGTGACGGAAAAAGAAAATGCGCCCCATTGGGGCCTTTAAGGGGGGGAAAAGGCTGGAAAAATCTCTCACGGGAAGACCGGATTCGGGAGTCGTCATACAACCCGGGAGGGGAGCAAAGAGTGAAACAATGATTATAAATGTTAGGAGTAAAGGCCGCATATGAGTCTAATTTAGCAGAAAAATTAGTCTGTTAAAACGAAAATGGGCGCCCCTTGTAAAAAGTTGGCTTGCCTCCGGGGGCTGCCTGTTCAGGGTGAAATAGTAAGGTCTTCTTTTGTAGTCGGGCCGGGAGCCCGCATTGATGAGCTTTACTCCTCATCGGCCAGATCAGGATAGAATTTCTTAAGACACTCATTGCAAATGCCGTGCGTAAAATTGGCATTGGAGCGTTCTGCAATAAATTTCTCGAGATGTTGCCAATAACCTTCATCATTTCGCATTTTTTTGCAGTGTGAGCAGATGGGTATAAGGCCACTTAACACTTTGATATCACTTAATGCCTTTTCAAGTTCCCTTTCGCGGGTTTTGCGCTTATCCATCTCTTCTTTTAATTTAATGACCGACCTTACCCTTACCATAAGTTCGACCTTGTTAAAGGGCTTGGTTATGTAGTCTACAGCGCCTGCTGCAAAGGCCTTCACAAGATATTCATCTTCTCTCCTGGAGGTTACCATTACGATGGGAACGTCTTTATACAGGTTGTTCTTCTTTATCTGCCGGCATCCTTCCACGCCGTCTGTTCCCGGCATAATAATATCCATAAGAATGAGGTCTGCTTCCGCTTTCTTTTCAGGGTCCCGGTTTTCAATGTCCAGAGCCTGAAAAGCTTCATTTGCCGAACTGGCTGATATAACATTTTCGTACCCTTCTTTTGACAGAAAGGAAGCAAGGAGAATCCTTGTGTCTTCATCATCATCTACAATGAGTATTCGCATATTTCTATTCACCTTTGCTAAAGTTTACCTTTTAGAGTATAGCATAAAAACAAGTGAGTTTTTTTTGGGGAAAATTAGAATTGGCTGAAATAATATGCTACTCTCATTATGGAAGGGTGAGCTTCATTATCAGCTGTGGGGAGAAAACTATTGCACTGCTTTAAGGTTCTTTTTTAGCGTTAATTACCTTATTAACTCAAGAAAGAGATAAAATTCAAGGCATTGCGCAAAGGATTTCAGACTATTCAAACTTAAAGCAATTTGAAGTAAATCACCGGGGAAAAGCGATGGAAAAAGAAAAAATTTTTGTTGTCGAAGATAGCGATATGATGAGGGAAGTGATTAAATCCCTTATCAATGAGAAGCTCGGTCTTGATGTGGTCAGTGCAGCTGATTTTGCCGATGCCAGACGGGTTCTTAATACATGCAAGTCTGAAATTTTTCTTGCCTTGCTTGATTTTCGTCTCCCTGATGCGCCCAACGGTGAAATCATCGATTATGTTTTATCGGAAAATATCCCCGTCATTGTCTTTACCGGCCAGAATAGTCACGATGTAAGAGAATATATCTGGAGCAAAAGGGTTGTGGACTATGTTGAAAAAGGGAATGTTTTCAGCCTCGATTATGTTTGTCAGGCCATAACAAATCTTAAACGCAACAGTAATATTAAAGTGCTTGTTGTTGATGATTCAGTCGTTGCCCGTAATTATTTGACAGGGCTTTTAAAGATACATGACTACACTATATTCGAGGCATCTAATGGTAAGGAAGCCCTTGAAATTCTCGGGAAAGAAAAAGATATTAAACTGGTTATAACCGATTACAGTATGGCTGTCATGGACGGCTTCCAGTTGACCACTGAAATACGAAATAAATATTCAAAAGACCACCTTGCCGTCATCGGTATATCGGGTGTGGGCAAGCACAGTATTTCAGCCAAGTTTCTCAAATGCGGCGCCAATGATTATGTTAATAAACCGATCATAAATGAGGAACTGTATTATCGGGTCAACAATAATCTTGAGCAGCTTGAACGTGTAAGGGCGCTGGAAGACCTCAATAATCTCAAGAATGAATTTCTGGGCATTGCCGCACACGATCTGAGGGCGCCCCTGTCATCAATAGAAGGTTTTTGCGACCTTATCGAGAGTGAGGAACCGAATAATTTAAGTGATTTGCAAAAACAGTTTATTTCACGGATTCTTAATGCCAGCCAGAGAATGCTTGTCCTTGTTAATGATTTGCTCGATGTCTCTTCCATCGAAAGCGGCAGAATGCATCTTAAACTGCAAGTATCGTCTCTTCCTGATCTCATTGAAGAGCGTATCGCCATAGGTGAGCATATGGCCAGGAAAAAAGATATAAAAATACACTATCATAAAAAAGATGCGCTTCCTACCTCATTTGATGACAGGCTGCTTACGCAGGTACTGGACAACCTTCTTTCCAATGCAATCAAGTTTTCCGACAGGGGAAAAAATATTTATGTCGATTTCGAAATTGTAAATGATACAAGCCGGGTTTCAATCAGGGATGAAGGTCCGGGAATATCCCCGGAGGACCAGGAAAAGCTCTTTTATAATTTTAATAAGTTGAGCACCAGGCCGACGGCAGGGGAGATTTGTACAGGCCTTGGCCTAATGATTGTAAAAAAAATTATTGATGCTCACCAGGGAAAGGTCTGGATTGAAAGCAAAGGGGACAAGGGGTCCACCTTTATTTTTTCGATTCCCGTCGGCGCCTGAGAAATTCCTCTTCTTTTTTTCTCATGATATTCCTTCATGACAGGCTTGCCTCCTTTCTTATTGAAGATGACGCCAATCTCAATGATCATGTCATTGCCTCTATCAGGCGGCTAAACCGCTCCCTACCGGGGAAGCTGTTCAAGTACAGCGCACAATTTATCAGGGCCATCGAAAGGGAGGTGAAAAAAAGTGTATCAGGCATACCTTAACGATATAAGTGATGTGAAAAGAAACAGGGCCAACAGCCTGGAATTGCTCGACAATATTCTCGATGAATACCCTTCCCTGTCACGGGGGATTATTATGACGCTCTCCAGGCGGCTCAGGAAGACACTTGAGATGAAGTAGGGTTGTAATTATTTTTCAACTCTCAACTCGTCTCAACTCGCTCCCAGGCTCCGGCCCGGGAAGGCAATTGCAGTAAAAGCTCTGCTTTAAAAGTTCTCCGGAAAAATGCAGGCCCTTGAATAAATCCAATCTTCCAGCCTGTCCACATAGCCCCCCTAAAGAGGAATATATATCTTGTTCTTATGGGGCCAGACGTTTATTTCAAAGCTGTAGCTTTATATCCGGGTACATTCCCAGGGTGGAGTCTGGGAACGAGATGGTGTCAAAACTTAATCGATCACTCTGCCGCAAACAGCGGGGTATGAGCGCGGAGACTACGTTCCCGCTTTATGGCGGCAAGCCGTGGGGAATGCACCTGCCAGGGATTCACTGTGAAAGCATATTGAGAAAAAAGAACTGGAAAAGTAAAGTAATGAAGTGCTAAATTTCTTAAGAAAGGATGATAAATAAATCATAACAAATCAGTGAAAATCAGTGTCAAAAAACTTAATATAAAATGAATACAAAAGCCCCTCTTCTTTCCATAAAAGACATCACGCATAACTACCAGGAAGGCGACAAGGTTCGCCATGTTTTGAAGAATTTAAACCTGCAGGTTTCCCGTAGTGAATCGGTGGCGCTTCTCGGGCAGAGCGGGTCGGGTAAATCGACCCTTTTAAACCTCATCAGCGGTATCGATTATCCGGCATCCGGTGATATTTCTATTGATGGCATCAGCCTTACGGGACTTAATGAGAAGGAGCGCACCCTTTTTCGCCGGAAAAACATCGGCTTTGTCTACCAGTTTTTTAACCTTATTCCTACATTGACGGTGGAAGAAAACCTTTTATTGCCGCTGGAACTTAACGGCATAAAAGGGCGTGAAGCCATTGAGAAGGGACTTGTCCTTCTTGGCAGGGTGGGGCTTGAAGACCGCAGGGGGAGCTTTCCCGACAGGCTTTCCGGCGGGGAGCAGCAGCGTCTTGCCATTGCCAGGGCGCTTGTTCATGATCCGCTTCTTGTCCTTGCCGATGAGCCGACGGGCAACCTCGATTCGGAAAGAGGCAAACTTATCCTCGGCCTGCTCGATGAACTGGTGCGCGCCTCTGGCAAAACCATGATCATTGTTACTCATTCCCGGGAGGTCGCTTCCACGGCAGACCGGATCGTTACCATGAAGGATGGGGCTATCAGTCATGATAAGCGGGAGGGAGACTAGTGACTTCCCTTATAAGCCGCGCCGGTTTTCGTCATCTTTCGAAACATCCTTTACAGCTTTTTCTCGCTCTTTTAGGTATTGCCCTCGGCGTAGCCGTCGTTATCTCCGTCGATCTGGCGAGCGAAAGCGCTTACCGTTCATTTAATCAATCGGTTGAAGAGGTTTCGGGAAAAGCAACACACCGGATTATCGGCGGCAGCAATGGTATTAATGAAGGGCTCTACACCAGGCTAAGGGTCGAGGAAGGAATCACTTCCATTGCGCCTCTTATTGAAGCCTACGGTAAGGCAGGGAAGGAAACCCTGCGTCTTCTCGGTGTCGATCTCTTTGCCGAAAGTGATTTTCGCTCCCACCTTGGCAGGGGAGCAACCTTTGATCTGAAAAAGTTCCTTACCCAATCAGGCACAGTTCTTATTTCCCCCGGGACAGCTGAAAGAATAGCTGTTAAAGTGGGGGATTCTTTTCCCTTCAGGGTTGGCGCAAAAAAGCGTGACCTGGAGATAATCGGTTTTATTCCCGGGGGGACTCACCCGGAAGCAGCAACAGAGGATCTTCTCATTGCCGATATATCGACGGCCCAGGAATTGACAGGGATGGAAGGAAAACTTGCCTTCATTGACATGATAATCGCTCCCGGAAAGGAGGGAGACGTACTTCTTCATAAGATGACAAAAGCTTTGCCGGAGAGTGTAAAAATCGTAAACGCAGCTTCGAGAAGCCGGGCCATGGATGATATGACCAAGGCTTTCAGGACAAATCTTAAGGCCATGAGTTTTCTTGCTCTCCTCGTTGGCGCCTTTCTTATCTACAATACGATGACTTTCTCCATTCTGCAAAGGAGACAACTTATCGGCTCTTTGAGAATCCTGGGGGTGACGAAAGAAGCCCTATTTAAAATGGTCATGACGGAAGCTTTTATCATTGCCCTTGCAGGAACGGTTTTGGGTATTGTGTTAGGCCTTTTTCTGGGTACGGCGCTGGTCAAACTGGTGACGAGAACGATTAATGATCTTTACTTTGTTCTTACAATAGACGATTTCATTGTCAGTCCTCTTTCTCTTATAAAGGGAGCTTTTGTCGGTATTGCAGCATCCCTTCTCGCCGCTTTTGTTCCTGCATGGGAAGCGGCCGGAATTTCTCCTGTGGCGGCTGTTAAACGTTCCCTTGTTGAAGGCAAAGCCGAGGCAGCCGCCCCAGGAATTGCCCTTGCGGGGATTTTTCTCATCCTTTTGGCTTTTGGTCTTCTCCATATGGGAGGAAGGAGCCTTTCGGCAGGCTTTGCAGCCCTTTTTATGATTATTCTCGGCATGATCTTTTTTGCCCCTTTTCTGACGGCAAAGGGTGTTCGATTGTTGAACCTTTTTCCCGCTTCCCTTTCCCGCCTCCACACAAGGCTTGCTATCAGGGGGATCGGCGCAGCGCTCAGCCGGACAGGGATCGCCATTGCTGTTCTCATGCTGGCCCTTTCCACTACCGTCGGCGTGGGTGTCATGATCGATTCATTCCGTCATTCCGTCAAAATCTGGCTCGAGTCTATCGTCCAGGCCGATATCTATATTCGCTCCCCCAGTTTTAAATCGAAAAATATCGTATCCGCTTTAAATCCCGCCTTCATTGAAAAATTGCAGCATATAAAAGGCATTGAGGGAACAAGCTCGTCACAATGGATTACGCTTCATTCAGAAGAAGGCATGAAGGAAATGCATGTAACGGACATATGGGAGAAAGACTCGCCTCCCTTTCTCATTAAAGAGGGAGAGCCTGATGTGTGGGAGCAGTTTTTTGATAATAAGGCCGTCGTTATCTCTGAACCTTTTGCCAATGTGTACGGCGCAAAAGTTGGTGATAAAATTGAGCTTCCTACCGATTACGGTCCTCTGCCCTTTTCTGTGGCAGGTATCTTCTATGATTATGGTTCAGGGCCGGCTGCAGTGCTGATTAATCGACAACTCTACAACCGGCATTTTAAAGACCGATCCGTCAGATCGGTAGGGCTCTACCTGGAAGAAGAGGCAAAGGCAGATAACATTATGAATGAAGTGAGGGCCCTTGTTTCTTCCGGCGAGATTATCGAAATGCGCAAAAACGGGGAAATCCGGGAGCGCTCCCTTGCCATTTTCGACCGTACTTTTACCATAACAGGTGTTTTACGCCTTCTTGCCGTCATCATTGCCTTTATCGGTGTCTTAAGCACCATGATGGCTCTTCAGATGGAGCGGGCAAGGGAGATGGCCATACTGCGGGCAACGGGCTTTGTCCCGCGTCAGGTGGCGGGGATCATTATTAGCCAGACGGGATTTATGGGATTAATGGCGGGGGCGCTGGCAATCCCTTCGGGGCTTGTTATGGCCCATATGCTTATTCATGTTATCAATGAACGCTCCTTCGGCTGGACTATGAAAACGGTCATTTCAACACCCATTCTCTTTGAGGCTATTTTGCTGGCCTTAACGGCTGCTTTGCTGGCCGGCATCTATCCGGCATGGCGGATTTCAAGGGCATTGCCTGTTGAGGCGATGCGGGAGGAGTGAAAATCTATTGCGCGCAAAAACCGCAAAGTAAAATAGATGCTTCCCCTCACCTGGTGGGAGGGGATTGAGGGGGGACGGGCGAATGAAATTTCCAAAGGCTTTCACCCTCACCCCAGCCCTCTACCCTCAAGGGGCATCGAGATCCTATCGAGGGAGAGGGAGTGATTTAGAATTTAATAAAACTATAAAAAAGATCCATGAATAAAATACTATTAAGCATATTATTCCTTTTTATATTTACTGCCCCTGCTCGTACAGAAGAGAGTCTCAACTTCAGGGAACTCCTTGGTGATTCCGGGAATGACGGTTTTGAACGGGCCCTGGAAAAGAGGCCTTTCATCTTCCCCGAAGACCACGGCCCCCACCCCGGATTCAAAGCAGAATGGTGGTACTTTACAGGAAACCTGGAGGACAAAAGGGGACGAAAATTCGGCTATGAACTGAGCCTTTTTCGTTTTGCCATAGAGAGCAAGCCCGTGGAGAGAACATCAAAGTGGGCGACGAACAACATTTACATGGGGCACTTCGCTCTCACTGACGTTGAGACAGAAACATTTTATAATTTTGAACGCTTTGCCAGAGAGGGGGCAGGTCTTGCCGGGGCAAAGGCCGAACCTTTCAGGGTCTGGGTTGAAGACTGGTCTGTTGAAGTAGTAGAAGGGGAGGGACACCCCTGGAGCCTCCGGGCCAAGAAAAATGGCATTGTTGTTAATCTCCTCCTGACTCCTGAAAAAGGGATTGTTTTACAAGGTGATGAAGGGCTAAGTCAAAAAAGTAAAGAGCCGGGCAACGCCTCTTACTACTATTCCATCCCCCGTCTATCAACGGAGGGTACTATTGAAGTGAAAGGGGAAACTTTTCAGGTAAGCGGCAGTTCCTGGCTCGACAGGGAGTGGAGTACAAGTGCTCTGTCTGAGGATCAGGAAGGGTGGGACTGGTTCGCTCTTCAGCTTTCCAATGGTTATGACCTCATGTTTTACAAGTTGCGCCTGAAAAACGGCACCGTTGATTCCTTTAGTGCAGGTAAGCTTATCGGTCCCGACGGAAGTGTTCTTTCCATCAAGGCGGATGATGTAGAAATAGAAGAACTGGAAAAATGGGAAAGTCCTCTCGGCGGAACATACCCCATAAAGTGGAAGTTTCTCTTTAAAAAAGAGGCTCTTTTTCTAAATATAGAACCTTTAATCGTCAATCAGGAACTTGATCTTTCCATACGTTACTGGGAAGGGGCGGTGAAGGTGCAGGGGACGCATCATGGTGTGCCGCTGTCAGGGAAGGGCTACCTTGAAATGACAGGTTATGCCGGTAATTGATTATAGTGCTCCGGCAGGGGGAAAGGCAGCTATTGATTTATCATGGATTAACTATATAATTAATTAGATACTCTCCAATTTTTTGAGAAGAAATAATAGAAAATGAGCATACTGATTGTAGATGATTCGGAAGAGATGAGAGCTCTCTACCGTGCCTATCTGAAAGAGGCAGGATTTAAAAGTCCTGTCATTGTGGATTCTGCATTGGCGGCTTATGAAAAACTGGGGATTCGGAAAGATAGTGCACCTCCAAAAGCGCCTCCCATAGAGATTATCCTTCTTGATGTGGCCATGCCGGATATTGACGGTATTGAAGCCTGCCGGTATATTAAGAGTTTCGATCTTTTTTACGATATTCCCGTTGTCATGATTTCAGCCATGGAAGAGGAAGAGGTGGTTGCTCTTGCCCTGGAAGCAGGCGCAGTAGAATTTGTGCATAAACCGATTAGAAAGCTTGAACTCATTGCCCGGGTGCGCGCAATTTTGAGGCTGAAAAGAGAAATCGATTCCCGCAAGCTCCATGAAGAAAAAGTCATGGAGCTTGCAAAAAAACTTGCCAAGCAGAATGAACTCTTAAAAAAACTCTCTGCAACGGACAGCCTGACGGGCATTGCCAACAGGCGCTCATTTTTCGAGCATGTAAAGGAAGAGTGGAAGCGTTCCATCAGGAATAAACGATCCCTGTCAATTCTTATGGTCGATGTGGACCATTTCAAGCATTTCAACGATACCTACGGCCATCATTCGGGAGATGATTGCCTGAAACTCGTTTCAAGTACCATTCATTCGCTCCTTAACCGGCCCGGTGATCTTATTGCACGCTATGGTGGTGAAGAATTTATCATCATTCTCCCCGATACCCATTTGAAAGGCGCTGAAATTATTGCCAACGCGGTGAGAAGCAAGGTTGAGGACCTGGCTATTTATCATGGTGATATTCCCACCGGTAATTGTGTGACGATAAGTATCGGCATTGCTTCTATTGAGCCGACTAAGGAAAATGAAGTGTCAAAGATTATAAAAGCTGCCGACAAGGCCCTCTACAGGGCAAAGGCAGAAGGAAGGAATCGCGTTGTTACTGCTGTGGAGGGGGATATCGATAATGGGGCATGACCACCTTTATTCTTCTCCTCACGGGATGAGGGGCGTTGTTCTTATTTCTTGTAACAGCCTTCCAGTATTTCCATTGCTTCGTTGATTTCCTGCAACTTCTCCTTATCACCGCCCCTGTCGGGGTGAATTTTTTTAGCCAGCTCCCGGTATCGTTTTCTTATCTCATCAAAGCGGGCGCCCTCTTCCAATCCGAGAACCTTGAGCGCCTCTATTCGCTTGTCCCTTGCAAAATAGATTTTCCAGAATTGATTGAGCATATCCTCAACATCATCTGATGTGGTTTGCTCCAGGTTAGCCATATCGAGGTAATAGTCGCGCAGGCTTGCATGGCTGTTATCTGCCGGCAATTTCCCGCTGTTTTCAGATGACGGCGATCTCAGTTGAATATGCAGAGGGCTGATTTCAAGAACTTTTCCTGTTTTTTCAGGGAGTTTGAGTTGCAGTTCATAGAGGGCATTAAAGAGGAGAAAGTGGCTTCTAAAGAGGGCCAGGTTGTTGTGTCCAAAATCTTGCGGGATTTGGCCTGTTTTCCCTTTCAGCTCCTGCATCATATTATACTCTGAAATGCCTGCCGGGAATTTTTCAAGTATTGCCAGTATAGCGGTTTTAAAAAAGTCTTTATCTTCTCTCATTGCCAATTTCTATTATTTAGATTGCAGGATGAAGAGAGAAGCTCTTTGTAAACCTGTCCTTACCTGCCTTTATTCCCTTTTGCGCCCGAGATCTTTTCAGGAACTTTACCCTGCTCAATAATTTCCCAGTCTATGGCACGACTATGTCTGTCAAATATGATGGCAAGCTCGAAGACGGATGGCTGAAAACCGACCTTAACGCCCAGTTCAATGGGATAGTATAAATTTTTTTTTCGCGTCTCCCCCGGACCCAGGAGTTTTTTTACTTCTTCCATGGATTTGTTAACAAGAACAGGGGAATTTAGAAGATCATTGACCATTTCACCCCGGGACCGGGCATCGCCGCTTTTCCAGGCAGCCTCGTTAAAGGGTTTTAATTTGAAAGTGGGGTCGACGGCAGATAAGTAAATAGTAATCACACCGGCGACAATGATGATTGCAACGGCCGTTAGTTTGGTTCCTTTATCCTGCAAATTAATCATGTTAAAAACCTTCCTCTTATTGATGAGCGTTGAAGTATATCCTTAAAAGGAGAAAATGGCAACCGGTCTGTTCTGATCGCTGATGATAATCAGCTACTTCTTTGCTGAAAAGGAGCTGGAAGATAGTTTGAGCCAAAGATAAATAAATATTTACCGGGCTTTTGGGGAGATATTATGGAGGAACACCTGTTTTTGTCGAACCAACGGAACCTGTGGCAAAGTTAAAGTGCTTGTTCCGGTCAGCGTTCTTTTGTTATGAGTCCTTGCTCATTGATGAATTGAGCAAATAATTCTGCTTTCAGCAGTGCGCCACTTTCGTTGAGGTGCACCGCATCAGACCAGTATCGCACATACTTTGGCATTGCGTTGGCAAAATCAAAAAGCGGAATGGAATAATTAATGGCAATATCTTTTACCACTTTATTACTCTCAGCGTATCCAATTTGCCGATATGTTCCGGAAGAGAAATAGTGTTTTGTATAAGTTGTATAGGCATGGGTATGAGCAAATGTAGCAAGCATAATTTTTGCTCCATGTTCTTTTGCAATAACAACCATGTTTTGAAGATTACGTTTAAAATATATTGGAGGATTGATTTTCAACAGTCCGGCAAGGCTGGATTCAATTTGGGGACTGATAAAATATGTTCTGTAAATAAAGTTGCTGTTTGCTCTTGTCACCAGGTTTAGATCAGTCTGATAGGATAATCCCATCTTTCTTCTGATTATTCTTAAAAAACAACTGTAATCGAGAAAACTGACGGGAGGCAAAGACCATTGTCTGCGTGACCCTGAGTTATCGCCCCGGTATGCTTCAGGTAAGACCATTCTCTGAGTTATATCATTCCCGCCATGATAAACGATAACAAGATCAGGGTCGAGATCAAGAACACGAAATTGAAGATTGATTAAAGATTCCCAGGAATTATAACCGCCTACCCCTGCGTTAATTACCCTCACATTATCATAACCGTAAGTTTTCTTTAATGTTTTTTCTAGTTGTGAAGGATAGGTTTTTTCATTGTCGGCAACAGATGTTGTGTATGTGGTAGAACCGCCAAGAGTGACTATACGGTATTCTCCGGGAGGTTTTTTTACGGTAAATTCTTTGTCTCGATAACCTAAAGCGTTGTGATAGGTTAATCCCTTCTTAAAGTTTGGTGTGGGATAGTAATTTAGATAATGATGGGGAGAATAGATTCTGCTTTGTGGGTCTATCTCTGAAATTAGAGAGTAGATATGAAATTGTTTGGGCGTTGCAAAATTATGCAACCAAACCCTTGCCCCTGTTTCAACAAGCAAAAGTGAAATAATCGTGCTTGCAAGAAGTAATGTTATTTCACTTTTGCCGATTTTTCCCATTGACTGTTTGATTAGTACAAAAGGCGATTTCTTGTTATTAGCCATAATTATTGCCGCCTTTATGTGAAGGCGGATCATTCCTCGATTATATAGCACGTCAATAATAATTTTGCAATGAAGAAAGGTGAATGGCCCTTGGAAGTTTTTTAAATGGTAAAAGGCATTTGTTTTAAAGAAAGTTTTTTTCTTTAAAACAAATTTTGAGTTTATGGTTCTCCATAATTCATAATGCCTGATGCTATTACAGGCCTAAACGCCTGTGCCCAATTTTTATGGATGTGGCAGAAATTATCATCGAAGATATTTCATAAATCATGTATAATTTGAAACTGTGGCTAAGGCAGCTTTTTTAGAGGGCCTTATTTCATGTGAGGAATAAATCCATGATTTTGGCCGCAAACATTGATGAAAGGGGACGATACTCATATTAAAATGGAAGCGTCAAATCTTATCAGGGTCGATTTCAGGAAAGACCGATTATCTATTGATTTCGATATCTACTTTAATGGTGTAAAGGAAATTCATTGCAGGATATGCTCACAGAGGAAGCCGAGAAAAGGCGCAGTGGAAGTTCCTGAAAGCTGGGGCTATTTTTGCAGAGACTGCGGGAAAAGTCTTGAACTGACAAAATCTTTCCAACTGGAGAACAAAGAGAGCCCTTCCCCCTTGCCGGAATTTCAACCGGCCGGGAATGAAAAGAGATAGTCATTATCCCCTTTCAACATTATATTAATATCTCTTCTTTAACCTGAACAATTCAGGGAAGCTTTTCTCCATAGCCACCACCACCCGGTGTTTCGATAATAACAGACGTATCTTTACCCAGTTTTATATTAAAGCGTGATTCCATTTCTTCGGGAGGCATTCCATTTTTTCTCACCAGGTTTCGGCCTTTTTTCGCAGCCATGCCTCCCGCTATTCCATAGGGCGGGTATGTTCTTCGCTCCGATATGAGTGAAACTTCGGCAGCTTTCAAAAAAGTCAATTCTCTTATAAGGCCATCTCCACCCCTGAACCTGCCTGCCCCGCCGGAACCTTCTCTCAGGCTGAATCTCTCCAGCCTTACGTCGGGGTGTCTTACTTCCAGTATTTCGGGATCGGTCATCCTCGTGTTGGTCATATGCACCTGTACACCCGACGCGCCGTCATGACCGGCCATGGCGCCTGATCCGCCTGCAATGGTTTCATAATAAGGCGTATCACCCTCTACCTGGAAGATAAAATTGTTCATTGTTCCCTGTGAGGCAGCAGCCACACCAAAGGCGCCGAGCAATACGTCGACTATACGCTGAGAAGTTTCTACGTTTCCCGAGGCGACAGGAGAAGGGTAGGCGGGATTAAGGAGTGAGCCCTCGGGGACAATGATCCTGATCGGTTTCAAACAGCCGCTGTTTAAAGGAATATCCTCTTTAATAAGGCTCCTTAACACATAGAGTACGGCAGAGCGTGTGACCGAAAGCGGCGCATTTAGATTGTCGCTCTTGTGCTCACTCCCCGTCCCCGTAAAATCGATGATGCAACGGATGCTTTCAGGAGGATTGTTGCCGGGCTTGATTTTTATATTGACGGCTATCGGTGACCCGTCGTCCAATAGATCCTTAAAGGAAGCCTCGAAAGGCGTATTCGGGGCAAGAAAAGTGCTTAGGGCTTTTTTTATGGAGAAGCCGGCATTTTGCTGGATGAAATTCATATAGGATTTCACCGTTGCAAGTCCATAGTTATTAACGAGCCGCTCTATTTCTTCCCTCCCTTTGTGGCATGCCGCCACCTGGGCTCTAAGGTCGGAGATCCGTTCATCCATATTCCGGGCAGGGTACTTGCCGGAAGTTAGAAGTCCCCTTGCTTCTTCTTCCATAAAGCGCCCCTCTTTTACGATGAGCATGTTTTTTATGAGCACTCCTTCTTCATCGATATGAAGCGCCCCGGGGGGCATGGAGCCGGGTGTTGTGCCTCCAATATCGGCATGGTGTCCCCTTGCCGCCGTAAAGAAAATGATCTCTCCCTTAGCGGAAAAAATGGGGCAGACAGCGGTTATGTCAGGGAGGTGTGAACCGCCGTTGTAGGGATCGTTTGTCAGGTAAATATGGCCACGCTGTATGAGGGTGCCTTGTCCGGCCATAACCCCCTTGACCGCATCGGACATGGAGCCGAGATGAACGGGGATGTGCGGCGCATTGGCAACGAGTTCTCCCTTGCTATCAAAGAGAGCGCAGGAGAAGTCGAGTCGCTCCTTGATATTGACCGAATGGGCCGTGTTTCTGAGTGTGTGCCCCATTTCAGTGGAGATATTCATAAAGAGGTTGTTAAAGACTTCCAGAAGTATGGGATCCGGTGATTTTTCTGCTTTTATTTGCTCTTTTTTCCCGGAAAACCCTGTCAGGGAGATAATCCCTTGATCCATTACCTCTCCCGTAAAACCGGGATCAATGATAAGGGTTGAATATTTATCAAGGATCATGGCCGGTCCTTCAATGATTCTGCCGGGGGGGAGAGACTCTCTCAGATACATATCTGCCTTGTATTTTCCATGAGGGAAGATAACTTCCTGTCTGGATATGGGATTTGCGCTTTCGCGCCTGCCGGATTTGTTTTCTCTGTAAGGGGGGAAAAAGTCCACTTCTTCACTAACGCGGATTCTCAGGTTCACCACTTCAAGGGGTGAATCTTCAGGGTGAAAGCCGAACAATTGTTCGTGTTTTTTCATAAATGAAGTTAGTATTTCATCATAAGCGCCATATTTGACCGTTATGTAAGAGTCTGTGCCTTTGGGCCGGATGTCGGTCTCCCTTTTTGCAAGATAGGCTCTCCCCCCTGATGATGACGGCATAATTTGACTCTCCATTTCATCGAGAAGGGCTTCTATCTTTTTATGGTTCTCCCTGTTCAGTTCCATAAGGACCGTTCTGTCTGATTTTCTGTCCGGTTTTGCCAGCCCGATACCGTAGGCAGACATAACACCTCCCAGGGGATGAAAGATGATTTTTTTCATCCCGAGAAGAGACGCAAGCTGGCAGGCATGTTGACCGCCGGCGCCTCCAAAACAGACGAGGGCGTAGTGCCTTACATCGAGCCCTTTGGAAAGAGAAATTTCCTTAATGGCAAGGGCCATCTTTTCGTTGGCAATACGCAGAAATCCATTGGCTGTGTCTTCCGCCGACAAAGAGGCGCCCATGGCTGCATTGATTTCATTGGAGAGTTCCTCGAAAAGTGCCCTTGCCCTGCCTGCATCAAGAGGGGCATTCCTTTCAGGGCCGAAGGTCTTTGGGAAATATTCGAGGGCGATCCTGCCTGTAATGAGGTTGGCATCGGTAACGGTAAGGGGGCCGCCGAAACCGTAACAGGCCGGCCCCGGATCTGCCCCTGCCGACTCAGGGCCTGCCAGCATGCGCCGGCCGTCGAATGAGAGTATGGAGCCACCCCCTGCGGCAACGGCATTGATATTGAGCATCTCTTTTTGCAGCTCTATGCCCTCGATAATCCGTTCGTAGACTTTATCCGGTTCACCGTCATAGCGGGAAACATCTGTCGATGTGCCTCCCATATCGAAGCCGATAACGCCTTTTAATCCCGTTTCAGCCGTAATGGAGGCGACGCCGATGACGCCTCCTGCGGGTCCCGAAAGGATGGCGTCTTTTCCGAGGAAGTTGTCGGGATGGCTGAGTGTTCCCGAACTCTGTATAAATTCAATGGGAATATTGCCGGTTGCTTCCCTGATGCCGTCCAGGTATTTATGAATGACAGGGCTTAAGTAGGCGTCAACGACGCAGCTCTGGCCCCGGCTGACGATTTTGATGAGATTCATCGTCCGGTGAGAGAGAAATACTTCCTTTATGCCGTGTCTCTTTAGAATATCCCGGCACAGCAATTCATGTCCGGCATTTCTCCAGGAATGCATGAGAACGACGGCCACCGTATCGACTTTTCCCTTGATCTCACTAATGGCTTTTGAAAGGCGCTCACTATCAAGGTTTTTAACGACCTTCCCCTCTGAGTCGATTCGCTCATCGACTTCGATAACTTTTGAATAGAGGATGGAAGGTTTTTTTATGGCAAGAGAAAAAATGTCGGGCCTGGCCTGATAGCCTATTTCGATGAGGTCGGCAAAACCTTTTGTAATGACGAGGCCGACACGCCCTCCCTTACGTTCAAGGAGGGCGTTTGTGGCAACAGTCGTTCCGAAACGTATTTCCCCGATTCTTTCTTCCGGGAGTGGACCGTTACCTCTAATGCCCATCACCCGCCTTATTCCTTCTATAG
Organism: Deltaproteobacteria bacterium; assembly: GCA_029860075.1. Taxonomy (NCBI): domain Bacteria; kingdom Pseudomonadati; phylum Myxococcota; class Myxococcia; species Deltaproteobacteria bacterium. The sequence continues at coordinate 34,995 of JAOUBX010000006.1, forward strand.
AGGCGTCACTATATGCAGGTGAACTGGAAAGGAGTTTTGATGTGTGAAAGCAGCCCTCAGGATCAATGCCGACAATGTCGGTGAAGGTGCCGCCCCGGTCGACGGCGAATTTCCATTTTTTGTTATTATTCATAAATAATAGGGAATGGCTAATATAGCTGCCGTCATTGCGAGGGGTGCAGCGACGCGGCAATCCCGGAAAAACAAGATTGTGTCGGTCGTATCGACCTCGTAATGACGGAAAAGAGGCTTTATTCTGCAATCCCTGAATTCCCTCTACTCTATCTTCTCCACATCAATAGAATTAGTGCTTCCCGGCACACCGATGGGAGTGCCCGATACGAGGATGGCAATATCGCCCTTTTTTACAAAACCCGCCGCCTTTGTCACATCCAGTGCAGACCGGTGCATGATTTCAACATCAGCCGGCCTGTCGATATAATAGGGATTCACCCCCCATACCATGAGCAGTTGCCTCACTACTTTTTTATCATGCGAACAGGCAGCGATCGGTATTTGGGGCCGGTTTCTCGCTATCCTGCATGCGCTTGCTCCTGTCGATGTTACGGTAATAATAGCTGCCGCTTCGAGTTGGCTTGCCACAAGGCAGGCCGCAGCGGAAGTCGCTTTTGAAATGGAACTTTCTTTTTCAGATATTTCCAGCTTCATTCTGCCGGTTGTCTCCGCTTTGATTGCGAGACGGTGCATCATTTCCACGGCCAGCGCCGGGTACTTGCCGACGGCCGTTTCGCCGGAAAGCATAATCGCGTCGGTTCCATCGATAATAGCATTAGCCACGTCTGTTGCCTCGGCCCGCGTGGGATAGGCATTCCACGTCATGGAGTCAAGCATCTGTGTGGCAGTAATAACGGGAATGCCTCTCCTGTTAGAGACGGCAATGATCTTCTTCTGGGCAAGAGGAACATCGGCAATGGGGATTTCTACTCCCAGATCGCCACGGGCAACCATGACGCCGTCGCACTCCATAACAATATCCTCAAGATCATCAACGGCCTGCTGTGTTTCTATTTTGGCGACGATCTTTATCTTTTCTCCGCCCTTATCATCCATAAAACGGCGCATTTCTCTCAGATCCTCTGCCGATCTGACGAAGGAAGCGGCAATAAAATCGATGTTCTGCTCCATAAGAAAGGTAATGTCGTCATAATCTTTCTCCATGAGAAAAGGGAGTGACAGGTTAGCGCCGGGGAAATTAAGCCCCTTGCGCTCTCCCAGCGTGCCCCCTCTCTGAACCCTGCAACAGACATCGTGCCCCTTTATGGATTCCACATTAAGGGTAATGGCGCCGTCATTCATATAAACAAGCTGTCCCGCCTTGACATCTTTATGGAGCGGTTCGTGGGTAATCTGTATTTTTTCTCCGTCCCCTATGTATTCATCAGGCGTCAGGCAGACAAGGTCGCCGCTCATGAGATGAATCTCTTCTTCCTTAAGCTTTCCCGTCCTGATCTCGGGTCCCTTGAGATCTCCCAGTATACAAACAGGGCGGCCCAGCTTTTCTTCTACCTTGCGTATGGTTTCGATATTTTTGGCATGAGATTCATGATCGCCGTGGGACATATTGAGCCTCACCACATCAACGCCTTCTTCGACAAGAGGCGCAAGTGTTCCAGGCCTGTCACAGGCGGGCCCCATGGTTGCAATTATTTTTGTTTTCCTCAGTTTCCCGGGCATTTTTTCTTATCTCCAGCAGGAGTTATTTAAAAAGAACAGTGAAGCAAAGAAGACTGAGACAGTCAAGAAGATTTAGCAGGAAACCCTGTTAATTTGTAATGAATGAGAAATATATTTTAAGATGATTAATGATGAATTCCAAAAAGCAGCGCCATCAGGATATAGAGATGAACCTGATCTATGAAGAGACCCTGCCTCAAACAGAAGTGTGGGAGAATCCTCTTCCGGTGGCGTATGGGATGACAAGTGTTCCTTTACCCGGTCTTCCCGAATTGACAGGGAAAAGCGGATAAGGCCTCCTTTTCACCTTGTAACTTAATCAGGCAAGGAAGGCTGGTTTAAGGTACTGAGGAGCAGGCATGCCCTGCCGGAAAGCCATCAATTATTTGTGAAACCCGAAATGACGGGGCTAATATCAAAGAAAACGGGGAGATCCATCTTAAGAAAGTACTTGACATATTGAGTGCACAGGGGTATCATTTCCAATTTCGCAAAGGAATGTTTATATAACGTGGAGGTTATTTTTTTATGTACGCTGTTATTGCAACGGGTGGAAAACAGTACAAGGTATCTGAAGGTGATATCGTAAGAGTTGAGAAGCTGGCCGGTGAGGTTGGTTCCAAGGTTGAGATTAGTGATGTTTTACTCGTCGGTGAGGAAGGCGCTACAAAAATAGGCACGCCTACCGTTGAAAAGGCAAAGGTATCCGGTGAGATTGTTGAGCAGGGAAAAGATAAGAAAATCCTTGTTTTCAAGAAGAAGAGAAGAAAGGGCTACAAGAAGCTGCAGGGACATCGTCAGCAGTACACGGCCCTTAAAATAGAAAAGATTAAGGCTTAAGAGAGGAAAGAATGGCTCATAAGAAAGCAGGCGGAAGCAGTAAGAACGGAAGAGATAGTGAAAGTAAACGTCTTGGTGTCAAGAAGTTCGGCGGAGAAGCTGTAAAGGCGGGTAATATCATTGTTCGTCAAAGAGGAACCAAATTTCATCCCGGAAATAACGTGGGGCTCGGTAAGGATTACACGATTTTTTCCCTCATTGACGGTAATGTAAAGTTTGAAACCAAAAGAGGCGGCAAGAAAAAGATCAGCGTATATGCTGCGTCTTAGTTTTTTCTTTCCTTCTTTTTAAATTATCAATTCACTTCAGGGGGCTTTAGCCCCCTGATTTCATTACCCCTCCCCTCAGGCAACATAAAAAATTTTCCTTACTTCTATCTTCGGGTCCATAATTCATAGTACATAAATGCCATGAAATTTATTGATGAAGTCAACATAACCGTTATCTCCGGCCATGGCGGCGCCGGCTGTGTCAGCTTCAGGCGGGAGAAGTATATTCCCAAAGGGGGGCCCGATGGTGGAGACGGTGGTAAAGGGGGAGACGTCATCATCAAAGTCATGTCCCGTTTGAATACACTCCTGGATCTCAAATACAACAAGATCAATGTTGCCAAAAAGGGCCAGCCCGGCAGGGGAAGAAACTGCCATGGAAAGGACGCAGCCGACCTGATCATCAATGTGCCTGTGGGGACCGTCATCAAAGATGCCGAAACAGGTGAGGAGATCGTTGACCTTGTTGAAGACGGGGCTACCTTTGTTGCCGCTCAGGGGGGGAGAGGCGGCAAGGGAAACGCCCATTTTACGTCATCCACCTTGCGTGCGCCCCGCTTTGCCCAGCCGGGGGAAGAAGGAGAGTCAAAAGACCTCAAACTGGAACTCAAACTCCTTGCCGACGTGGGTATTATTGGTTTTCCCAATGCAGGCAAGTCGACCCTCATATCAAGAATTTCCAAGGCAAAACCAAAAATTGCCGATTATCCTTTTACCACACTTACACCCAATTTAGGTGTCGTCAGGTATAAAGACTTCAGCAGCTTTGTCGTTGCCGACATTCCGGGTCTCGTTGAAGGCGCACATCTGGGTACAGGCCTTGGGATAAGATTTTTAAAGCATGTTGAGCGAACTTCGCTCTTTGTTCATATGATCGATGTTTCAGGCTTTACAGAAAGAGATCCTTTAAAGGATTTTGATATAATCAATAAAGAGTTGAAAGAGTTTAACAGTGAGCTCGTAAAGAACCCCCAGATCATCGCCCTTAATAAGGTTGATGCCGTGGGGGACAGGTCTTTACTTGAGGAGGTTGCAGGTCCCCTAAAAGAGAGAGGATATGCTGTTTATTACGTTTCTGCCGTTACCGGCGAAGGACTTGATGAGCTTATTGACAAAATGGCGGAACTTCTTTTTTGTCCTAAAGAAGAAAAAGAGGATTGGGAATGAACGACAGAGGTTTGAGGCTGGAAACGCTTAAAAAAGCTAAAAGACTCGTTGTCAAGATCGGTAGTGGTGTTTTGACCCATCATAGTGAGATTATTGATCTAAAGATAGTTGAATCTATCGCCAGTGATCTCTCGGTTATTGCCAATATGGGAAAAGAGGTAATCCTGGTTACTTCAGGCGCCGTTGCGGCAGGCCGGAGAAAGCTGGGGCTTAAAGGCAAGCCCAAGAGCATCCCGGAAAAACAGGCCGCCGCTGCTGCCGGCCAGAGTACACTCATCCGTTTTTACGAAGACGCCTTCGACAAGCGGGGAAAAAGGGTGGGCCAGATCCTTCTTACCGGTGATGCTCTCAGCAACAGGGAGCGTTACCTCAATGCGAGAAACACTATTTTTGCCCTCCTTCATCATGGTGTTATTCCTATTATCAATGAAAACGACAGTGTCGCCGTCGATGAAATAAAGTTTGGTGATAACGATAACCTGTCAGCCATGGTAACGGGCCTTGCCGATGCCGATCTTCTTATCATTCTAACCGATACGGATGGTCTCTATGACAAGGATCCGCGCAAGTTCAGTGATGCCAGGCTCATTGAAACGGTACGCGATTTCGAGAGCCAGACAAGGGGCGCTTCCATCGGTATTTCAGATACGGGAACGGGAGGTATGCTGACCAAAACGGAGGCGGCCAGAAAGTCGGCAACTTTCGGCGTTCCTTCTCTCATAGCTAATGGAGAAAAAAAGGGCGTTCTTCTTGATATTTTTAACGGCGGAGGAAGCGGTACTTTTTTTATTCCCCGTGAAGAGAGGATAAAGGGAAAGAAAAAGTGGATTGCCTACAACATCAATGTGTCAGGCACTCTCCTTATCGACAGTGGTGCAAAAAAAGCCCTTGTGGCCGGTAAAAGCCTTCTCCCATCGGGTGTTAAATCCGTAAAGGGAGATTTTTCGTTCGGTGATCTCGTTTCCATCAGTGAAGAAGGGGGCGGAGAATTTGCGCGGGGGCTGGTTCAGTTTGATAGTGATGATCTGGAAAAGATGAAAGGGCTTAAAAGTTCGGAGATTGTGGCCATTCTTGGTAAAAAAGATTATGATGAAGTGATTCACCGTGATGATATGGTTATTCTCTGACTTCCTGCTTTTTAATTTTTCCCAGGTAAGTCATTCTTAAATTATAGAGAAGGTCTTCGATTAGCTTTTCTTCTTCTTTCGTCAGATTTCCCGCCGTTTTTTTCTCAAGCATTGTTAAAATGTCTATCGTCTCCCCGGCCAGCGTCAGGTCCTCTTCATACTTTTGCGTATAGGGATTGGGTATTTCGCCCAGCTGGAACCGGGCCGTTGTAAAAAGAGAATAAACAAAAGTAGAAAAATTGATCTTCGGGGGAGCATCAGACGTCGTCTGATTGCCTCCCCTTTCTTGTTTTGCCGTCCTGGATTCTTTTGTCATTTTATTTATTCCTTATGGGTGCAAGTCTCTTTGCCCTGAGCCGGTGGTCGGATGGCAGGTCTAATCCACATCAACATTGATCTGTTTTGTTTTCGTTTCTTCCGCTTTGGGAATATTGATTTCCAGAACACCGTCTTTGAAATTTGCCTTTATCTTGTCTTCATCGACAGAGGTGGGAAGCTGGAAGATGCGCTTGAAAGAGCCGTAGGAGCGCTCCATCCTGTGATAGTTCTCTTCTTTCACTTCCTTCTCGAACTTTCTCTCTCCCTTGAGATAAAGGGCATTCTCCTTCACTTCCACACTTATATCTTCCTTTTCAACGCCTGGAATTTCAGCCTTGATAACCAGCGTATCGGCAGTTTCGTAGATGTCGACGGCAGGCGCCCATGCAGAGTGCCCCATATCGTCTTCCCCACCTCTCAAGCGTGCAAGACTGTCTTCAAAAAGCCTGTCCATCCTGTCTCTAAGTGTAATCATATCCTTGAATGGATCCCATTTAACAATAGCCATATTAATCCTCCTTTTTTAGCTTTGTATAACTAAATTAATCATGTTTACTAGCCTTGTCAAGGTGATAGAGAAGGGCATCATGTTCAAATGCAATGTATAAAACGATATCTAAAAAACGGGGGAAAAGTGATTGAAGACAAGTGGAAGTCAAGATTTATCGTAAGACGACAGGATGATAATTCCCGGAAGATTGCCATAATTATTTGCAACCACAAGGGATTGCCCCTACAAATAATTTAGGGGCAGGTCTCATACCTGCCCAGGTTTATACCTGCCAAAATAAAGATTATATTAACGGCCCCTACCTGTACCGCCTCAAATACCACCATTCAAAAAAGCGCTTTGACCAGTGCCAGAGACGGGCGTTGGGCATAACGATATTTCTATTTTCCGTGCGAAAGACGAGCATTCCTTTTTCCGTGTTATCGACGATACACATGAGTTCTGTCTTGAATCGTGCCGTTGGTTTTTTTCCGTATAGTTCATTTATGAGGTTTTTTGCTGCCGCTTTGGCCTGTAAGTCAGCCATATGGGCCTGTTTGGGCATCCAGGGTGGTCCCGGGAAGCTGCCGCTGTCACCAGCCACGTAAGTACAATCAAAACCGGTGACGCCACAGTGTTCATCTGCCTCTATGAGGCCTCCCGGTGAACGTGGCAGATCCGTATTGTCGAACCAGCTATTGCCTGTCATGCCGGGCATGAAAATAGTGAGGTCGGCCTGTATCTCTTCTGCTTCAGTGATTATCTTTTTGGTTTCAAAGCTCTTTATTTTGTGACCCAGGTAGGTTTCTATATTTCTGCTTGCCATGCTCTCAAGCAATCCTTTGACGGCGCCGGGGCCCAGTCTTTTGCCAGGCTCGGGGGCGGGTGTAAAAAAGACGAGCTTGAAACGGTCCCGGCGCTTTTCCTTTCTAAGCTGTGCATCCATGCCGAAAAGGAATTCAAATATGGGACCGCCCCTCATGGCTCCGGGCTCCTTGGGATTGCCCGAAAAGCCGAAGGCAATAGTGCCTTCTTTCATAGCCTTAACCTTGTCTCTTATAGCCTCGGCTGCCGCTATCCCTTCACAGGGGGTGATAACATTCTCTATGCCGGGAAGTTTTTTAATAAACCTGCCGCCCGTTGCGATGATGAGACCGTCATTGCTTATTTCACCGGAGTCGGTTATTACGGTGCGTCCCCCGTCTTTAAGGCCTGTTGCTTCTCCCTCGTAAAAATTGACTTTCATTCGCCTAAAAAAATTATCGAGAGGAATAATAAGGTCCCCACTGCGGCGAATTCCCGACGGTATCCAGATCAAGCTCGGCAGATAAACGAATTCCGGCTTTTTGCCTATGACAGTGATCTCAATAGAGCTATCGAGTTTTCGAAGATTCCGGACAGAGGTAAGCGCTGCAACACCTGTCCCTATGATGGTGATTTTTTTATCCAAAAAAATCTCCCCGCCATTGAATGACCAATGGTGTCAATAATTAGATTCAGTAAAAGTCTAGCAAAGAGAAAAGGAAAGTCAAAAAAGGAAAAAGGTTTTGGTTTTTCGACTTATTTTTGGCAGAAGTAGAGTCGCTTTTGAGTTGAAATTGTGAAAAGAGAAAGATTTCTCACGTATTTTGGTATGAAAAAATAGGCTCAAATTGAGTCCATAAAGACAAATAAAACAACTTATTTTAAGAAATATTGATTAAAGGGTGGCCTTGTATTGATTTCTTAACATGCAGTTATTTAAGATCTTTTGTGATTATGTCGTAAGCAGGACAATTGTATACAATATACAATTCCTTTTTTTTTCTTGACTTATTTTTAATGATGCAATAATCTTCTATCCCTACTTAGCCGTACCGGACGAAATTTTGCTCCATGAATTTCGTCGATAAGATTACTGAAAGGATATTAAAAGTATGCCCCAAGTTAATCTGTTCCACGACTACCTGCCTGTTATCGTCGTTATGGGTATTACCTTTGTAATGGCACAAGCTGCCGTTCTAGTAGGTATGATCCTCAAGCCAAGAAATTCTTATGATGAAAAGCTCGGTCCCTGGGAGTGCGGTGTTGATCCCGTTGGTGAAGCCGATGCCGGTAAATTTACCGTTCAATTCTATATTATCGCTGTTTTATTTGTTATCTTCGATGTTGAAACACTGTTTCTCTTTCCCTGGGCCGTTGTTCTGAACAAGATCGGAATGTTTGCCTTTATAGAAATGGTGTTGTTTATTGCGATTCTCCTTGTGGGCTATTTTTACGCCTGGCGCAAGGGAGCGCTGGAGTGGGTGAGCTAATGGAAAAAGAACTGGAAAATAACGTATTATTTACGAGCGCTGACGCTATCATCAACTGGGGGCGCAGCTCCTCCTTGTGGCCCATGACCTTCGGTCTTGCATGTTGTGCCATCGAGATGATCTCGTCGGGTTGCTCAAGGTATGACTTCGACCGTTTCGGCGTCGTTTTCAGGCCTTCACCAAGGCAGTCCGACGTTATGGTTGTCGCCGGAACGCTTAGTAAGAAGATGGCTCCCGCCCTTAGAAGGCTCTATGATCAGATGTCTGAGCCGAGATGGGTTGTTTCCATGGGAAGCTGTGCTTCTTCCGGTGGAATATTCAATACTTACAGTATCGTTCAGGGTTGTGACCTTGTCGTTCCTGTTGATGTTTATGTCCCTGGTTGTCCTCCAAGGCCCGATGCGCTTATGTACGGATTCCTTCAGCTCCAGGAAAAAATCAAAAGAGAATCAAACTTTCGGAAAAGGGCCTGATTGTTACCATGTCTGATTCAGCTGTTATTACAAAAATAAAGAAAAAGTTTGGTAATGCTATTATCGACAGCCACAGCTTTTGTGGTGACGATACGATAATCGTTAAAAAAGAGTCGCTAAAAGAGATTTGCACCTTCCTTAAGAACGAAAGGGATCTCGACTTCGATTATCTCCTCGACGTATGCGGCGTCGATTATCTGCCGAAAGAACCCCGTTTTGAAGTGGTATATCACCTCCATTCAATCAATAAGAGACAGCGTATCAGAGTAAAAGCACCTGTTGCCGATGGTGAGAAGGTGGATTCAGTGACTTCTTTGTGGGCCACTGCCGACTGGGTGGAAAGAGAAACTTACGATATGTACGGGATTGAGTTCGAAGGGCATCCCGACCTTAAGAGAATATATATGGATGACGACTGGGTTGGTTATCCTCTCAGGAAAGATTATCCTGAAAGAGGCTACAAAGATGAATACCAGCCATTCGGTGAAGAGGAGTAGTTTTGTCTAGCAAGGCTTATGATATAACAGAGGCGAAAACAACCTTTGGCGGCGCCAAGGAAATGATTCTTAATTTCGGCCCTCAGCATCCGAGTACGCACGGTGTTTTAAGGGTTATCCTGACGCTCAGCGGAGAAAAGATTGTTAATGCTGAGTGTGTTGTCGGTTATCTCCATCGAGGTGTAGAGAAAATTGCCGAAAGCCGGAACTATCATAGTTTCATTCCTTACACGGACCGGCTTGATTACATGGCAGGAATGTCCAACAACCTGGCTTATGTTATGGCCGTCGAAAAGCTTGCCCAGATCGAAGTGCCTGAAAGGGCTCAATATCTACGAACTATCTGTGCGGAACTCAGTCGTATTGCCGGCCACATTGTTTGTGTTGGCGCCGCTGCACTGGACATTGGTGCGTTAACTGTCCTTCTTTATGGTTTCAGGGATAGGGAGATGATTCTCGATCTCTTCGAAATGCTTTGTGGATCCAGGATGACAGTTAACTATATGAGGATCGGTGGTGTCAGTTACGATGCCACAGATGCGTTCCTGCAAAAATGCCTGGAGTTTATCGACTATTTCCCTCAGGGACTGGACGAGTATGAGCAACTCCTTACAGAAAACAGGATCTGGCTTAAAAGAACGGTGGATGTTGGTGTGATATCGGGTCAAGATGCAATTGATTTGGGTCTTGGCGGACCAAGCCTTAGGGCTTCCGGCGTTAACCGTGACCTTAGAAGAGATGAGCCATATCTGGTTTATGACAAGCTGGATTTCAAAGTACCTCTCAGGGAAAATGGTGATGTATTTGATAGATACATTATCAGGATCTGGGAAATGAGGGAAAGCCTCAAGATCATCAGGCAGTGTCTTGATAAAATGCCCGGTGGACCTTTCAGGACTGAAAACAGCAGGTTCTGTCTTCCTCCAAGAGAAAAAGTAAAGACCGATATGGAGTCGATGATTAATCACTTCAAACAGGTTATGCATGGCATAGAGCCCCCCAAAGGTGAGGTTTATTTCGGCCTTGAATCACCCAAGGGTGAGCTTGGCTGTTATATAATAAGTGATGGTACGGGCAAGCCTTACAGGCTCAAGTTAAGGTCACCATCCTTTGTTAATCTCGAATCGTTGAATACGATGTGTAAGGGTGGTTTCATCGCTGACGTTGTTGCCGTCATCGGTAGTCTTGATCCCGTTATGGGTGAGACGGATAAATAGGTTTAATGAGGTTTGACTAGTGAGCGTCCTTTCGGAAAAGACAGTTAAGAAAATAGCGGAAGTTCAGAAGAAGTATCCTACCAAAAGGAGCGCTGTTCTTCCTTCCCTCTACCTTGCTCAGGAAGAGGAGGGTCATGTAACGAAAGAGGCAATGGCTGAAATTGCCAGACTTCTCAAGTTGCCTCCTGTCCAGGTCTACGAGTCGGCAACGTTCTACACCATGTACAACAAAAAACCTGTTGGAAGGAACCACATACAGGTCTGCACCAACCTTTCCTGTTCGCTTCTCGGCGCTGAGCATATTGTAGAGTACATTTCCAAAAAGATTGGCGTCAAAGCCGGTGGAACCACTAATGATAAGAGGTTTACACTGAAAACGGTGGAATGTCTCGGTTCCTGTGGGACGGCTCCTATGATGCAGATCAACGATGATTACTATGAAAACCTTACAGAGGAAAAAATAGACAAGATTCTCGATAGTCTGGATTAATAAGATGGCTGAAAAAGTATTATTTAAAAACGTAGAGGATCCCAAGCAGTACCTCATTGAAACGAGCCTGAAAAAGGGGGGCTATGAATCCCTCAAGAAGGCTCTCGGTATGATTCCCGATGAAATCATCGATGAGGTCAAAGCCGCTGGTATCAGGGGTAGAGGGGGCGCCGGATTCCCTACCGGTCTCAAATGGAGCTTTATTCCCAAATTTTCGGATCAGCCCAAGTATGTTTGCTGCAATGCTGATGAAGGTGAACCCGGAACATTTAAGGACAGGGTAATTATTGAAAATGACCCCCATCTGCTTCTGGAGGGTATTTGTATTGCCGGATACGCCATTGGCGCCAAGGCGGGCTACATTTATATTCGGGGCGAGTTTGCTTTCGGTGCGAAACGTCTTGAAAAAGCGATTGAAGAGGCTTACAAAAAAGGTCTTCTCGGTAAAAATGTTTTCGGTAAGGGTTTTGATTTCGATATATACGTTCACAGAGGCGCCGGTGCTTATATCTGTGGTGAAGAGACGGCGCTTATTGATTCCATTGAAGGTAAGCGGGGTATGCCGAGAATCAAGCCCCCTTTCCCCGCCCTGGCCGGTCTCTATGATGGTCCGACCATTGTAAATAACGTGGAAACGCTTTCGGCCATTCCTTTTATTGTAAGAAAGGGTGGTAAGGCTTTCGGTTCTATCGGACCGGAAAAGTCTCCCGGAACAAAGATTTTTAATGTGAGCGGTCATGTTGAAAAGCCCGGATCCTATGAACTCCCCATGGGTACGCCGCTCAGAGAAATCATTTACGAACATGCCGGTGGTATTAAAGACGGCAAAAAACTTAAGGCAGTAATCCCGGGAGGCGCTTCTACACCCGTTTTAACACCTGATGAGATAGACGTTAATATGGATTTCGATTCCGTTGCGGCCATCGGTTCCATGATGGGATCAGGTGCGATTATTGTTATGGATGAGTCCACATGTATCGTCAAGTCGGTTTTAAGGCTTGCCAAGTTCTTTGCCCATGAGTCCTGCGGCAAATGCTCTCCATGCAGGGAAGGTTGTACCTGGATGGTGGATATTATTAAAGATATCGAAGAGGGAAAAGGTAAGGAGGGAGATATCGACTTTCTGCTAAGCGTTAGCGATGGCATATTCGGAAACACCTTCTGTCCCCTCGGCGACGGCGCTTCCATGATGGTTACCGGCGCTATTAACAAGTTCCGCGATGAGTTTGAGTATCACATAAAAAATAAGAAATGTTTGAGTGCTTCTTAAGGGTAAGTTATGGCCTTAATAACGATTAACGGAAAAGAAATGCAAGTTGATGACGGGATGCTGCTTCTCGATGCTGCAAGAGATGCCGGGTTTGAGATTCCTACCTTTTGTTATCATGCAAAGTTAAGCAAGCTTGGTTCTTGCAGAATGTGTCTCGTTGAAATAGATGGCATGAGAAAGCTTCAGCCTTCCTGCGTAACACCGGTTATGGACGGGATGAAGGTATTTACCGAGTCGCCGACTGTTGTCCAGGCAAGAAAAGCCCAAATGGAGTTTCTCCTTATTAATCACCCTCTTGACTGCCCTGTTTGTGACCAGGCCGGCGAGTGTGATCTTCAGGATCTTTCATTCGCTTTTGGAGGTTCTGCCGGTCGTTTCAGGTGGAAGAAGCGTACCTTTGAAAAGAGGGATATGGGACCTTCCCTTGAAAAGGAAATGAATCGTTGTATTGCTTGCAGAAGATGCTCGAGGTACTGTAGTGAAATTTCCGGTGACTATGCTATTAGTGAACTCAACAGGGGTAATGAGCTGGAAATGGGAAGTTTTTGTCATACGCCCATTGAGAGTGAATTTGTAGGAAATACAGCCCAGATATGTCCTGTTGGCGCTCTTACGAGTAAGCCTTTTAAATATAAGGCGAGATCCTGGGATCTTATTAAGACTGAAACTATCTGTCCTCATTGCAGCGTCGGTTGTTCTATCACATCTGAAAGTAAGTATGTTGACCCGTTTGCGACGCAGATGTTGCACACTCAAAGTGTTGGCAAAACAGAAGCTTTAGAAAAGACGGAAGTAAAAGTTTTAAGAAATAATGCTACTGTTGATAAAGCTCATACAGAGATCAGCCTCTGCGCAAGAGGACGTTATGGATATCAATTTATCAATTCACGTGAAAGAATTAGAACGCCCCTGATCAAGGAAAATGGCAAATTTGTTGAGGTGAGTTGGGAGAAAGCGATATCTGTTGTTGCGTCTAAACTTTCTAATATAAAGGAGAGGGAAGGTGGGCAGGCAATTGGTGGACTTACCTCCGGTATTTGCAGTAATGAGGATAATTACGTATTCCAGAAATTCCTCCGTGTAGCTACCGGAACAAACAATATCGATATGTGTCGCTCAGGAGACTTTGATAGAAAGACTACTATTTTGCTCTCGTCTATGAGGGGAAATATCAAAGTGATGAAGGATTCTGATGCCATTCTTATTCTGGGTTCTTCCGTTGGCACAGATACACCGATTGCTTCAATGAATGCGGGAATTGCAGCCAGAATGAATGGTGCTGAACTGACAATGATTTCATCTGGTGAAAATAGACTTTTACCATCCAGGCCCACGCAATTGATTTGTCGAAAAGGGTCTGAAAATCTCATTATTCTAGCCTTAATTAAAGCTATTATTAAAGAGAAGCTGTATATTGATGCATTTAATGGAGAAAGAAGCAAAGAGCTTAAAGCTATAACATCATCTGTTAAAGGTCTGAATATCAAGAAGGTTGAAGATCAGACAGGCTTAACAGAAGCTAATATAATGACTCTTGCCAGGTCACTTGCCGGAGCATCTAAAGGGTGCATACTTTTTGGAAATGATGTTGTTTCTACACACTTGGCAGTAGAAACTGTAAAAGCCATCTATAATCTCTCTCAGTTACTTGATTTTAACGGTGAAAAGGGGCAAACAATTTATGCTTCTACATCAGGTAATTTTGCCGGAGCCGTTGATATGGGTGTCGGGCCTGATTTCTTACCTGGTCATATGAGGATTGATGATGAGGATTCCCTTAAGAGGATTGGTGAAGTCTGGGGCTGTGACTTGCCGAAAGAGAAGGGGCGTAACTGGGATGAGATGCTGGAATCTATTGCTGCATACAGATTGAAAGCCATATACATTATGGGTGATAATCCAGCTGCCACTGCCTTTAATTTAGATAAAGTTAAAGTCGCACTGGAGAAACTAGACTTTCTCGTCGTACAAGATCTCTTTATGACAGAAACGGCTAAACTTGCTGATGTTGTGCTGCCGGCAGCTTCATATGCAGAGAAAAAGGGAACAGTAACCAATCTGGCAGGAAGACTGCAGACACTCAATAGATCAATAAGTCCACTCAGCGGGACAAAAGTTGACTGGAAAATCTTAAATGAGATTGCAGAGCAAATGGTTGATAATTTCGGATGTTCTGACTTAAATGCTATTACTGCTGAAATTGGGAAAGTACTTCCTTCTTATGGAGCGGCTTTTAAGGAAGGTATTGGAAGAGATGGGAAAATTTTGCCGGCAGTTGTACCAGAGGATGTTTCTCTCAGAGAGGTCTCTGTTCCGGAAATTCCAACAGGCTCGGAACTAAAGGGAGGTGCGCCCCTCTTTGTTGTTCCAGGTAAGGATGTTTATCTTGCCTCTTCCTTGTCATGGATGGATGAGGGACTCTCAACACTTAAACAAAAGGGAAGTATTCTTATTAGCCGAGAAGATGGTGCCATGCTTGGAATCGAAACTGGAAATAAAGTTGCCCTTGAAACCAAGAATGCTTCAGTCACATCTGTTGCTGTTGTTTCCGAACGTGTACCAGCAGGTACGGTTATCGTCCTTATTAATCATCGTGATTTCGATGCCAGGCCTTTGTTTGATAAAACGGGTGGCGCTGTCGGCGGAAGATTAACCAAAAAAGGTTAAAGGTCTTAGGAGGCTATTATGAGTGAAGATATTAATGTTTTGAAAAAATTAGACTTCTTTTCATTCTTTAATGAAGAGGAGCTTAAAGCAGCCAGTGAGATCATGGATGAAGTTGACTATCTCCCGGCAAAAGTTGTTTTTGATGAAGGAACAGAAGGGCAAACGCTCTATATTATAAAGAGCGGAGAGGTAAAAATTACCAAGAAGGACCCTGAGGGACGTGAGCAGGTACTGGCGCTTCTGAAAGATGGTGATATTTTTGGTGAAATGTCTTTTCTAGACGGAAGGCCCCATTCAGCGACAGTTTCTACTGTTCACAGTACAAGAATTCTTAAAATCGAGAAGGCTGATTTCGATAAATTTATTGAAGAGCAGCCTCGGGCTGCCTACAAGATTATGAAAAACATTGTTTTTCATGTAGATATGATAGTCCGCAGAATGAATTCTACTTACGTTGACATGATTTCTTATATGTTTGGAAGAAGAAGGTAAAAAAATGCTGGAAGCATTATTGGCGAATGACATACTTATCCTGGTGCTCAAGTCGATAGCGGCTGTACTTATTATATTCGGTCTCCCGCTTCCCTTTACCTGGATTGAGAGAAAGATTGCCGGTCATATTCAACTGAGGCCCGGGCCAATGAGAGTTGGATTTCACGGGATACTCCAGCCTGTGGCTGATGGTATGAAACTCTTTTTGAAAGAGGATATCATTCCTGCTAGCGCTGACAAGTTTCTTTTTAAAGTCGCTCCCTTTATGGCGCTTGTTCCTTATATCGCCATCTTCGTTGCTATCCCTGTGACGGATACGGTTTATCTTTCCAATATGAACATAGGCATTCTCTATATTCTTGCAGTGAGTGGCCTTTCTATTTATGGAATAATACTCGGTGGTTGGGCTTCTAACAGTAAATATGCCCTGCTCGGCGGTATGAGGGCCTCTGCCCAGATGATTAGCTATGAAGTGGCAATGGGCTTTGCAGTGATCGGCGTTATCATGATGGCCCAGTCGCTCAATATGCAGGAGATTGTACTGGCCCAGGGTGCAGGCTGGTGGAACTGGAACTTTATGCCTCATAAACAGTTGGTAGCTTTCTTTATCTTCATGGTTGCCGGTTTTGCCGAAGCCAACAGGATACCCTTTGACCTTACCGAATGTGAAGGTGACCTCGGGAACGGCTTTAATACGGAATACAGCGGTATGCGTCTCGCTATCTTCCTTCTGGCCGAGTATGTTGCCATGTTTGGTATCTCTGCCATGGCGGTCGTCATGTTTGCCGGTGGCTGGATGCCGCCTTTTGGATTCCTCGACTTTATACCCGGTATTATCTGGTTTGTTTTGAAGCTGCTCTTTTTTGTTTATCTCTTTATGTGGCTCAGGTTTACCTGGCCAAGATACAGGTATGATCAGCTCATGACACTTGGTTGGAAAATTCTGATTCCACTGGGCGTGGCCAACGTGCTTATTAGCGGATTTATTTTACTATATTGATAAGAGGATTTAATGATCAAGGAACTCCTTAAAACTATATTTTTAGTAGATCTTTTCAACGGGGCGAGGCTTACCTTTAAGTATAACTGGTTTAAAAAGCCGATTACCATGCATTATCCTGATAAGGAGAAGTGGGTCCCTTATGAGAGGTTCCGTGGTCTTCACTACCAGGCTGTTGATGAGAATAATAAAGTCAAGTGCGTAGCCTGTGAGCTTTGCGCCAAAATTTGTCCTGCCAACGTTATTACTATTATTGCGAAGGAAGATGAAGAAGGGCAGAGGCGTCCCGATCTTTATACTATGGATCTTCATAGGTGTGCTTATTGCGGCCTTTGCGTTGAGGTTTGTCCTGAAGATGCCATTATGCATGGCGCCGGATATGAATTTGCCGGTTACAAGCGTGAAGATGCGGTGATGACTCTTGAAGATCTTCTAAAAAACAAGCCTAATGAAACTGATCCTGAAAAAGTGGGAACAGTTGCCAGTGCAAAGTTTATAAGAGGTAAGGGACCCGTCAGGGTTGAAGAGGTAAGCGGTAAAAGATACCGCTGGTGGTAATTATATTCAATCGTAAACAGGAAAATTTAATATGGTAGAAACTCTATTTTTCTTTCTTTTTGCAGCGTTGGCCGTAGTATCAGCTGTGATGGTGATTTCATTCAGGAATCCAGTGCATAGCGTGATTTCTCTAATCATCTGTTTTTTTCAGATAGCCTGCCTTTTTCTACTGCTGAGAGCTCCTTTTATTGCAGGTGCACAGATTTTTGTTTATGTCGGCGCTATTATGATCTTTTTCGTTTTTGCCGTCTTTCTCCTCGACATCAGGACTTCTATGGCTAAGGAGAAATTCAGTAAATGGATTGTCTTAGGAGTACCTATAGCGCTCTTTTTCCTAATAGAAATTATAGCTCTAATTGCCGGTGGAACTTTCGGGCAGCCATCTGAAGAGGTCACAGATATTTCCAAATTGTTTAGCATTGGTCAGAATACGGAAGCACTTGGCAGGGTTCTTTTTACAAAATACCTGCTGCCCTTTGAAATTATATCTGTTGTATTGCTTATCGGTTTTGTGGGTGCAGTTGTTCTCACCGTAAAACCGCGAAAGGAGGATTGATTTATGTCTTCAATACCAATGGAATATTACCTGGTCCTCTCAGGTATACTCTTTTCTATAGGCGTCATCGGCGTTATGACGAGAAGAAATATCATTGTTATCCTCATGTCACTTGAGCTAATCCTTAATTCAGTCAATATTAACTTTGTAACGTTTTCATATTATCTGGGTGATTTAACAGGTCGGGTATTTTCCATATTCACCATGGCTGTTGCCGCTGCAGAAGTTGCAATTGGGCTTGCCATAGCAGTTAATCTGGTTAGGGTCAGAAAGACAATGGAGATTGACGAGATCGATACGCTGAAGTGGTAAGGATAATTTAAGGGAGAGACTTAAAGGTGATTCAAAACATTCATTACAGTTGGTTAATATTATTCATACCTCTCATTTCGTGCTTAACGATAGTTTTGCTCACGAGGAAATATAAGGACTTAAGTTCCTATATTTCGATTGCCGGGGTTGGTATACCCTTTTTCATTTCCTTGATTCCATTCTATGAGTTAGTAACTTCTCATGGCCACTTTGAACCCATTGAGAGTACTCTTGACTGGATAGTTTTGCCCGGATTAACGATAAAAATGGGCACCCTGCTTGATCCGTTGAGCATTCTCATGCTTATGGTTGTTACGGGAGTCGGGTCCTTGATTCATATCTTCGCCCGTGGTTACATGCATGGCGAAGAAGGTTTCTCAAGGTTTTTTGCCTGTTTATCTCTTTTTATTTTTTCAATGCTTGGAATTGTCCTCTCCACTAACTATTTGCAGATATTTGTTTTTTGGGAACTTGTTGGTGTAGCGTCCTACCTTCTCATCGGTTATTATTATGAAAAGAGGTCTGCTGCTGAGGCCTCTGTTAAAGCCTTTATGGTTAATAAGATAGGAGACTTTGGTTTTATCCTTGGTATTCTTGTTCTCTATTATGCAATTGGATCTTTTAATTTCTATGAGATTGAACATATTCTTGCCAAAGATGGAGCTACTCTTGCTACGGGAACGCTAACCATGGCTGCATTGCTCATTTTTTGCGGTGCCATGGGTAAGTCAGCACAGCTGCCGCTTCACGTCTGGCTTCCCGATGCGATGGAAGGTCCAACACCCGTCTCTGCCCTTATTCACGCTGCCACTATGGTTGTTGCCGGTGTCTATCTTGTGGCTAGGACTTATCCACTGCTAATGCTTACCCCCTTTGCTATGGAAGTCGTTGCCTATATCGGCGGTTTAACGGCTCTTTTTGCTGCAACTATTGCCATTTCACAAAATGATATTAAGAGGATTCTTGCCTTTTCAACATTAAGTCAGATCGGTTACATGATCATGGCTATGGGAGTGGTGAACCTTGCCGCTGATCACTACACGACAGCGGGTTATACTGCCGCAATGTTCCATGTGACGACACATGCTTTCTTCAAGGCCCTTCTTTTCCTCGGTTCCGGTAGTGTTATTCATGCAGTGCACTCGCAGGATATTTGGGATATGGGTGGATTAAGAAAATACATGCCATGGACCTATTGGACATTCTTCATTGGTTATCTCGCTCTGGCTGGTCTTCCGCCTTTTGCCGGATTCTGGAGCAAGGATCTTATTTTAGGGGCAGCTCATGATAATGGTTTTATGATCCTTTTTGTCATGGGTTCTATTGCTGCCTTCCTCACGCCTTTTTACATGACGAGACTCTGGTGTGTAGCCTTTACCGGGCCTAAACGTACAGATCACCATGCCCATGAATCACCTGCTGTAATGACCGTCCCACTCATTATCCTTGCAGTTCTCGCCGTGGTATCAGGTGTTATTGGTGAGTTTGGAATCCCCGGAGTTGTACATGGTTTTGGTTACTTTATCCACTACGGTGAATATCATCATGGACCTCTTCATTGGGATATAATGATTCAATCGACTGTTATTGCTCTTTTAGGTCTGGCTCTCGGCTGGTTTATCTATGGGAGAAAGCAGGTTACAGAAGATGTACTTCCTAAAAAACTGGGAGCACTCTACGAAATGTTTGAAAATAAATATTATTTCGATGAAGTTTATTTCTGGATTGTAAAAAACGTATATAACAAAATTTCTGCATTTACTAACTGGTGTGAGGTCAATATTGTTATCGGGTTTTTCTGTAATGGACTCGCTTTCTGGACAAGGCAGAGCGGCGCCATTTTGAGGTTGTCTCAATCAGGTAAGATCCAAAGTTACGCCTTTATATTTGTTCTGGGCCTTTCCGCCCTGGTTTTTCTGTCAGTATTTTAAATTAGTATAATCCGGAGTCATTAAATGAATTTTCCACTTTTATCAGCCATAATGTTCTTGCCTCTCATCGGCGCTGTTATTATTGCCGTATTGCCAAGAGGCAACAAAATGGGTGTTCGCTGGACAGCTGTTATATCGACAGGTCTTTCGCTGGTGCTCTCACTTTATATGACATGGGCTTATGACACGACTGCCGGTGGTTATCAATTTGTCGAGAAGATTACATGGGTGGAAACACTGGGAGTACAATACTTTCTCGGTGTTGACGGTATTAGTGTTTCTATGGTTTTGCTCACGGCCTTTGTTATTTTCACGGGCTGTCTTGTTTCCTGGGTTAGTATTCAGGAAAGAGAAAAGGAATTCTTCTTTTTTCTCTTAACACTCGTTTTTGGAGTTCATGGTGTTTTCATGTCTCTTGACCTCCTTTTCTTTTATCTCTTTTATGAATTAGCGGTTATCCCCATGTATCCTCTCATTGGGATCTGGGGAAGTTCCAATAAAGAATATGCGACTATGAAGCTAACCATATATCTGACCTTAGGTTCGCTTATTGCCCTTGTTGCCCTTCTTGCTATGTATTTCCTTGCTGGAGAAGTTAACGGCTACCTGACATTTGATATGACAGTATTGGCTTCGACGCCTTATGGGGTTGATTTTCAATGGTATTTCTTCCCGGCCTTGCTTTTTGGATTCAGTGCGCTTATTCCAATGATGCCTTTTCACTCCTGGTCGCCTGCCGGACACGCTGCTGCACCAACGGCTGTTAGTATGCTTCATGCCGGTGTTCTCATGAAACTGGGCGCCTATGCCGTTATCAGGATATGTCTCGATATGTTCCCTGCTGGAGCTCAGGCCTGGATGCCGCTAGTCGCTGCGCTTTGCGTATTGAACATGATATTTGGTGGACTCGTAGCAATGAGTAAGAGAGATTTTAAATTTATGATTGGATATTCAAGTTCCAGTCATATGGGTTATGTTCTGCTTGGACTGGCTTGTGTAAACATAGCAGGGATTAATGGTGCTGTTATGGTTATGTTTGCGCACGGTATTATGACGGCTCTCGCATTCGCCCTTATCGGTTTTATTTATGACAGGGCACATACCAGGATGATCTACGATTTTTCGGGATTGGCTAAGCACATTCCATTTCTAGGCGTTTGTTTTGCTATCATGGCTTTTGCTTCAGCGGGATTACCCGGCTTTGCCAATTTTGTTGGAGAATTGTTGGTCATCATTGCAGCCTTTAAGGTTTATCCACTGGCGGCTGTAGCTGCGGTTTTCGGTATTATTATATCAGCTACTTATATGTTGAGAGCCATCAGAGATGCTTTCTTTTCAGAGCCAGACCCTAAATGGGCGGATCTAGAGGATGCCCATACCTTTTTGCACAGGGCACCTTATGTCATATTAATATCTATTCTTCTCATTGTCGGTTTTTACCCTTTTCCTCTTCTGGAGATTATAAATTCAGGGGTAGAGCCGCTTGTAGATAAACTTAATCACGCAGCCGAGGCCGTAAAGACGGCACAGCTTATAAAATAGAGAGGTAGTAATGGATTTTTCTGCAACCAATTATATGCTTATGTCACCGGAGTTGCTTCTTTGTGGAGCGGCTCTGGTCATTTTGACTCTCGATTTCATGATAGAGAAGGGTGACCGTAAATGGATTGGCTATCTCTGCGCTATCACTATGGTTGCTGTTATTATTGAAGTTGCATTGAGAGGAGCTGCTGCCGATACTGCATTTTTTGAGCTTTATGTTCAGGATGGGGTTACCATGGCTTTTAAAATCATTCTTGGTATAACAGCGCTGCTCGTCATTCTAATGTCTATTGCCTATGCTGACAAAATAAAGTCCTTTCAGGGTGAATTTTATGTCCTATCCCTCTTTGCGGCTTTGGGAATGTTTATTATGGCTTCAGCGGCTGACTTTATGAGCATGTATGTTGCCCTTGAACTGACAACCATTACATTCTATATACTGGCAGCCTATTTGAGGGACAATCCGGTATCGTTGGAATCGGGTATGAAATATTTGATACTCGGGGCTATGGCATCGGGCGTACTTCTCTACGGTGTCAGTTTTATCTATGGCGTAACAGGCAGTACTAACTATGTAGAGATTAATAAGGCCGTTTCCGGAATGAGCGACTTTCCAAATACTCTAAAATTTGGTGTTGTGCTGGTAATTGCAGGTCTCAGTTTTAAAATCGCAGCGGTACCATTTCATATATGGGCGCCTGATGTTTACGAGGGGGCTCCAACACCGGTAACGGCATTTCTTGCCGTTGGTTCCAAAGTGGCGGGCGTAGCAGTTCTCATGAGAGTGCTCTTTGGTGCGCTCTTACCCATGTCTTCTGCATGGATCGGAGTCCTTTCGGGTATTGCAGCCATATCGATGATTTTTGGAAATCTTGCTGCCATTCCGCAGAAAAGTTTGAAGAGACTTATAGCATATGCCGGAATTGGTTCTGCAGGTTATATTTTTATGGCCCTTGCAGCAGCCAGTAAAATTGGAGCGGGAGGTACAATCTATTATCTCGCAGCTTATCTTTTCTCTACGCTCGGTGCTTTTCTTGTGCTTATCCTTGTATCTAACCTTACTGATTCAGACCTTATTGAGGATTTTAATGGTCTGGCCAGGAAAGCGCCCTACCTGGCGGCAACCGTTTTTATTGGTCTCATGTCACTAGCCGGAGTTCCTCCCCTGGGTGGATTTATAGGCAAACTATACTTACTTATGGCTATTGTTGAACAAAAGAATTATCTCCTGGCATTTGTCGGAGCAATTATGGCCGTCGTCACACTTTACTACTTCATTCTTGTTATCAAGGCTATGTATATGAGAGAGCCTAAAGATGATAGAAAGATTCCTGTAAGTGTAACTATGAAAGTTGCGCTAACAGCTTGTAACGTTGGCGTATTATATCTTGGTGTATATCCGGGACCTGTAACCGATTTTGCTATTAGAATGTCAGAGAAGGTTTTTTTCTAGAGATTGGAGGATAGAAGTGGCTGCTGGTCATGATGAACCGCAAGGTAAAATAAAAAAAGAGATGTTTGTTAGGGATGTTGTTAAAGAGTACCCTGAAACATTAGAGGTATTTAGAAAGCATTTTGGAGTAATGGCTCTCCGCATGCCCGGCTCCAGAGTTGAGTCAATTGAATTTGCTTGTGCTATGCATGATATGAGTCATGTTCCTGTATTGAAGGAATTAAATGAGCTCGTAGGTGATTAAGAAGTAAAACATAATTAGAGATTATAAAAAGCCCCACATTCTTGTGATAGTGGGGCTTTTTTTTCGCTAAAAATTGCAGTACTTAATTATTATTTCTAAATCAATGCGCCCGAACAAGAACTTCCTTCTCCTGCAACGCAGCCCAGACAATGATCAGCACATCTTATCGTCCCGCCCAGAAGTTGTTCAAGGTCTATGTTCTCAATTGATATGGAGTTACCTTTTCTGTCGGCTGTTTCTATTCCTAAAGCCTGGTTAAAATCGCAGTCATAGATTTTTCCATCCCAGGCAACGCTTAACAAGTATTTACACATGACACTTTCAAGGGCCGAAGGATTAAAATTATTTGCAAGCAAACGTAAGTAGTTTTCTTCTGTTGTGTTCTTCTTAATTTCCTTTGAAAATCGGCTGATGGGCATGTTAGTTATTGTAATTAGCTTATTAAAACTGATGTTATGGTTGTCCTTTAAGGCTTTCTTGTAATCAGCCTCAAGCTTTGCTTGATTTGCAGGTAAAAAAGCGCCTCCAGGATTGTAAACAAGATCAAGTTTCAAGTCGCTATTTTGACCGTATCCTACACTATTAAGAATTTTGAGAGCTTCTATACTGCTATCGAATGTTCCCGTCCCTCTTTGCTTGTCCACATTCTCTTTCGTATAGCATGGCAGGGAACAGACAAGATGAATATTATTACCTACATAAAAATCCGGTAAGTCATCCATTCCCGGTTCAAATAGTACAGTCAGGTTACAACGGACCATTATTTCCTTTACCAGTTGATTAGCCCTGGTTACCAGATTTTTAAATGGAGGTGCCATTTCAGGTGCCCCTCCTGTTATATCCAGGGTCTGTATACGATGTTTAAATAGAAATCTAATGATGGAATCAGCTGTTTCTTGAGACATGATTTCCAAAGATGCAGGGCCAGCATTTACATGACAATGTTCGCAGGTCATATTACATAGGCTGCCCAGATTAACCTGAAGAGTTTGGATATCGACTCTAACAGGTGGTGGCAGTTTATGCTTGTCTAAAACAGATATGAAAGAATTCATTTAGCCGGCAGAAAGATCCTTTTTAAGTTTGATAAGCTTTGCATAATGTATCTTTTCTTCTTTTATTACTTTTTCGATCTCGTTTTTATCTTCTGAAAAGGCTTGTTCAAGTAGTTCATAATAAAAAAGAATAGAGTCTTTTTCAGCTTCAATCGCTATTTCAACTGCATCAAGATCAGTTAAATCCTTTACAAATTCAGCAGTGTTGGCATCTCTGTTAAATACTCTGGAACTTGTCAATGCTCCAAGATAGTTATTGTACTCTTCCTGATCGTATGCTGAAATTTCAAGCTTCTTTAATCCATTTAATAACTTTTGAAAAGTACTGTAATGTTTTACTTCCTCATCTGCCAGAAATTTAAACAGCTCTTTTGCCTCCTTGTTTTCACTTTTAGCTGCCATAGCATTATAAAAATTTAAACCATTTTTTTCTATCTGAATTGCTATGGTCATAACCTCTGATGCTGAAAATAAAATACTCATGAATCCACTCCTCTCAACTAAATTAATTATTTTGTTAGTTCTTCTTTTAGTTCTCTCGTCATCAAGGTCGATACGGCCTCTCTGGCATTCATATCATTATATATAATGTTGTATATACATTCCGTAATAGGCATTTCCACAGATATTTTTCTGGACAAATCATAAGCAGCCTTGGCTGTTTTTACGCCTTCAGCAACCATTTTCATATCTGAAAGGATATCCCCTATCTTTTCACCCTTCCCCAATCTTAAACCTACATTTCTATTTCTGCTTAAATCACCTGTACATGTGAGTACGAGATCTCCAAGACCGGAAAGACCGGAGAAAGTCATAGCATTGGCCCCCATTTTAACACCAAGTCTCAGCATTTCGGCCAAACCGCGGGTTATAAGCGCAGCTCTGGCATTACTTCCAAAACCTAAACCATCAGATATTCCTGCACCTAAGGCAATAACATTTTTTATAGAACCGCCTACCTCTAGACCTATAATGTCGCTAGACCTGTAAACTCTGAAATAGTCAGTCGAAAAAATTTCCTGAACGGACTGTGCCCTCTTTTCATTTTGGGAAGCTACCGTTACGGCAGTAGGCTGCCTTATGGCTACTTCCCTGGCAAAGCTGGGGCCTGAAAGATATACGGTATTCTTAGAGATAGAGGGAGATAATATTTCTTCAATGACCTGTGAATTTGTCTTAAGTGTAGATTCCTCAATCCCTTTAGTTGCACTTACCAAAATCTGATCTTCATTAATATGATCACTGGCCTCAGTAAGAATGGCACGGGCTACATGAGAAGGCGTGACAAACAATAGCAAATCCTTTTCTTCGATAACCTGAGAGATTGAATTAGATGCTCTTAACTCATTAGACAGCGTGATATCTTTAAGATATAAGGTATTTTCATGTGATTCATTTATTGTTCGACAAAGATCTTCCTCATAAACCCAGAAGGTAACATCATATCCTTTATTCGATAGTAAATTCGCCAGGGTAGTTCCCCAGCTGCCACCGCCAACAACTCCAATTCTCACTTAACAAATCCTGTCGTTTTTTTATATATTTTTAACATAAGTTGCCTATCTAGTCTATCAAAATCCAATGTTTAAGCCTGATTAGAATGAAATTTCGCATTGATAAAACTTAATCATACTTGAAAGGTAATATGATGATATGTTACATTATCTCACCTTAAATGACGATTAGGGATTAAATTCGATGACACTTAAAAAAGATGATATAAACAAAGTAGCTCACCTTGCAAGGCTCGAACTTTCCCAGGGTCAAGTTGATTCCCTGACGAAAGATATGAACAACATTATTGGTTATATCGACAAACTTGCCGAGCTTGAAACAGAAAATATAGAACCAACCAGTCATGCCGTTCCCGTTACTAATGCTTTTCGTGAAGATGCTCTTAAAGAATATTTTACTGTGGAAAAGGGCCTGGCTAACGCTCCTGACGGTGAAGATGGCTCTTTTAAAGTACCGAAAGTTATAGATTAGGAGAAAGCAGTGTCCCTGGAAAAACTTACTATTCATGAACTTAGAGACAAACTTGATTCGCGTCAGGTTTCGTCTGTTGAAGTAACCAAAGCTGTACTTGAATCCATAAAGAGGTCTGATGGCGAGATTAATTCTTATGTTACGGTCATGGAAGAAGAGGCTCTAAATGCGGCCAGGGAGGCGGATGCCTGTATTGGACGAGGTGAAGCTTCAGCGCTTACGGGTATTCCTGTTGCCGTCAAGGACATATTTTGCACTGATGGCATTTTGACGACCTGTTCTTCTAAAATGTTATCCAATTTCGTTCCACCCTATGATGCATCGGCTGTGGCAAATTTAAAGTCCCAGGGCGCGGTTATTGTAGGCAAGACAAATATGGATGAGTTTGCCATGGGTTCTTCTACTGAGACTTCCTATTATGGCCCCACTAAAAATCCCTGGGACCTTGAAAGAATCCCTGGCGGCTCCAGTGGCGGTTCTGCCGCTTCCGTCGCTGCTGACCAGTGCATCGCTTCCCTTGGGACCGATACGGGGGGGTCGATCAGACAGCCCGCCTCACTCTGTGGCATTGTCGGTTTAAAACCTACTTATGGAAGAGTAAGCCGCTATGGCGTCGTTGCTTTTGCTTCCTCTCTCGACCAGGTTGGTCCCATGACTAAAGATGTTGAAGATGCTGCTATACTGCTTGGCGCTGTTGCCGGATATGATGAAAAAGATTCTACATCCATAAACCGTGAAGTGCCTGATTACCGAGAGGTGCTTACAGGAGATTTAAAGGGTGTCAAGGTCGGTATCCCAACGGAGTACTTCATTGAAGGTATGGATGAAGATGTTGAAAATGCCACCCGACAGGCAATCAGTCAAATCAAAAACCTTGGTGCAGAGATTGTTGAAATTTCCCTTCCTCATACGGAATACGCCGTAGCCGTCTACTATATAGTCGCTCCTGCTGAGGCAAGCTCTAACCTGGCTCGCTATGACGGAGTTAAATTCGGCTTTCGGGCTTCACAAGTTGATGACCTTCTTCATATGTATAAAAAAACGAGGGATGAGGGTTTTGGAAGAGAAGTTAAAAGAAGAATTATGCTCGGTACTTATGCGCTTTCCTCCGGATATTATGATGCCTATTATCTTAAGGCGCAGAAAGTAAGGACACTGATTTCCAGGGATTTTGCGGGCGCCTATGAAAAATGTGATGTCATTCTAACGCCTACAACTCCCACACCGGCCTTTAAGCTTGGCGAGCGATCAGGTGATCCACTTCAGATGTATCTCTCTGATATTCTGACTATTTCCTGCAATCTGGCCGGACTTCCGGGCATTTCTCTTCCCTGCGGTTTGTCTAAAGACGGATTGCCTATTGGTCTTCAACTGATGGGAAATTACTTTGATGAGGAAAGTATTCTTAAAGTGGCTTATGCCTATGAGCAGGCGACGGACTGGCATAAGAAAAAACCGGCACTTTAGTTTCGTCTTTTATCGGCCCATACAGACTAATTTTAAGATTAACCTCCTTTACAGTTTTGGCGAAAATAAATACTTTTATAATATAGCCTGACATTATTCCTTTTTTGTTAACTTTTTGTTTTGTTTTTGGCCCACGCTATTAAAAATGATAAAATGAAACAAGAGTCATTTGCCCTGTTATTTCGCTTAAATTCAATTTGTCAGTTTATTAAATGAAAAGCATAGCCGGCCTTTTATCCATACTATTAGTCCTTGTCCTCTTAATTACCGTTTTTGCCTGTACTGCAAAACCTGAAAAACACTATCATATTGCTATTGTGATACCTAAATCAGGTACGAGCCATGGAACAGACGGCTTTATTGCGTCTCTTGACAGTCGTGGCTATGTTAGCGGGGAAAATACAACATTCTATTTCCGTGAAAATAATGAAGGTCTCGAAGATTTTATTAATCGAATGGTGGAGAGAAAAGTTGATCTCATTTTTACCATAACCACACCGGTGACAAGAACCGTTAAAAAACTGACTGAAAAAAAAGAAATTCCTGTCATATTTGTTGTTAACAATCCTGTTAATTCCAATATTGTTGAATCCATAAAGCATCCCGGGGGAAACCTGACCGGTATTCAGTTAAGCGGCAGTACGCCAAAGACCCTTGAATGGCTCAAATCCATATTTCATGATATGGCCACTATTTGGGTTCCCGTGTCATTTGATACAAAAGCTGCTTTGCAATGTTTTAATGAACTGGAAAAGGCGGCAAAAAAGCTTGATGTTAAAATCCTTCTCTCTGAGGTAACAAATAAAGAAGAATTAATAGAATCTCTGCAATCTATCCCGGCTGAAGCAGAGGCAGTGTTCACATTTCACTCTATTTTGATCAATTCCAATCTGGAAATCATTTCGAAAAAGGCGATAGAAAAGAAATTGCCTGTTGCTTCATCAGGGCATGTTCAATATAAAAAGGGTGCGCTCCTTTCTTATGGGGTAAGTCACTATGAGGCTGCCTTTCATGCAGGCAGATTGGCGGAATCCGTATTACAGGGAGCAAGGCCTTCCCATCTCCCTGTTGAAATGGCCGACTTTTTTCTGGGTCTTAACCTGCAGACGGCATCCAGGATTAATGTCCATATAGCCGATCACGTTATAGATCAGGCCAACTTCGTCATACAATAGGCATAATCACATCTAGAGTTATGAAAAAATCTGAAAAAAGCATACGTAAATTTCTTATCCTTTCCCTTGGCCTGCTTTCCATTTCTCCCCTTATTTTGCTTAGTACTCTCCTGTCGTGGGATCATTATCTTTCCCACAAAATTCATATCGCAAAAATTCAGAGATTAATGTCAAATGTGGCTTTACAAAAAATTAATAATTACCTCGATCAACAAAGGGTATTGCTTTTGTCCACTATTAAAGCGACGAATATTATTAAACTTAATCAATATGAAAAAGAAAATATTCTTTCCATGCTTCTTTCTTCTACAATAAACAAGGAATATGGGAAAGTATTTCAGGACCTTATCCTGCTCGATGAAAAGGGTTTCGAGGAAGTTCACGTTTCCAGAACTGAAATCTTTATTCAAAGTGACCTTATTGACCTCTCAGGAAACCCTGGATATCAAGCAATTATGGCGGGGGCAGAAATTCATTATGAACCCGTTTATTTTGAAAAAGGAACGGGCGAACCCTTGTTAATTGTAAGTTTGCCTCTGAAAGATGTCAGGCTGCGTCAAATCAAAGGTGTCCTGATCGCACATATCAGGATGCGGTACATGTGGGACGTGATAGCAAAAATTGAAATTGGCGACACAGGGATTACCTACATACTCAATAGCGAAAATAGAGTTATTGCCCACCCTGATCCTTCCATTGTATTGAAAGAAACCTACTTTAATATTGATAATAAGAAAACTATTTCGAGTGGACTTGATGGCAGCCGCGTTGCTATTGCACAGGTAAAGATGATGCTGGGAGATGAAAAGTATTTCATTGTCACAGAAGTTCCTGTTAAAGAAGCCTTAAGTTATATGAGGCAGTCCTTACTGATAACTGTCATCTTTTCCGTAATAACCCTTTTTGCCGCCATAATGCTTATTGTTTTGCTTTTAAAAAAAATGGTAAAGCCCATAGAGACACTGGCACATACTGCCCAGGCAATTTCAAAGGGTGACTTTGATCAAAAGGCCAACGTTTCCGGCAACGATGAACTTGCTTATCTGGCAGGATCTTTTAACTTTATGACCTCTACATTGCTCGAGAATATTGAATCTCTGGAGGCAAATATAGAAGAACGAAAAGAGGTTGAAAAGAAGCTTGTATTATCCCTGAAAGAAAAAGAAGTTTTATTGAGAGAAGTTCACCATCGAGTAAAAAATAACATGCAGATCATCAACAGTCTCCTTAACATGCAAATTAAAAAAATGGATAATAAAGGCGATATTGAGATGGTAAAGGCAAGTCAGATGAGAATCAGATCTATGAGCCTCATTCATGAAAAGCTCTACAAGTCCGAAAGGCTGGCACTTATTGATATCAATAATTATATCTCGGATCTCATTGCTCTGCTTATAAATACTTATAAGGGCCTTTCCTATAATGTCAATTTCAATGTAGATATTAAGGAAACCTTTCTTGACCTCGACCTCGCCATATCTTGCGGATTTATAATTAATGAACTTATTACCAATTCGCTTAAATATGGCTTTCCAGATGAAATGAAAGGCAATATTTATATTAAAATATCAAAAAAAGAAGGTGACCTGATTGAAATGCTTGTAAAAGATGACGGTATTGGAATGAGTCCCGATTATGATATAAGAAATTCGGATTCAATCGGTCTGTGCCTTGTAACAATGCTTTCGGAACTCCAGCTTGGTGGGAAAATAGAACTTTGCAGTGAAGAGGGTACGGAATTTAGAATTACGTTTAAAGACAAGCGAAAGTCGCAAGGTGATATCTGATTTTCGAATTAGTGACCGGACATTAATATATATGACATCTCTTAATTTATTGTTTATAATGAGTGTTCATTAAAAAGGAGATTATTTTTTATGCTTTGGAATTTATTTATGCACATACTCTTAGGGCTTCTGGGTACGCAATGGTTTGACTGGACAGCCGGAGGTTTTTTGTTCTGTATAGGGATTGTTTCTGTCACCCAGGCTTCTGACTTACTTCGCGTTTATATGGATAAAAAGAGAAATATAGAGAACGGACCGGCAAAGAGTCGTGAAGCGGAGCTGGAGAAATTTAAAAAAGAGTTTCAAAAAACTCTCCCCTCTTCATTTTTCCAAAACCTTATCATGTATACGGCAATCGTTCTCTTTTCTGCTGAGATCGGCCGTACTTCCGGCTACGGAGTTTAATGAGTTAACTCAGATATCCCCGTATGATATCCACCTCTCGAAATTATCAGACGCAATGCCATCTATCTCCAGATAAGGATCGGGACCAAAATAATTTAGCCTCTCCCCTTTCTGGTTAGGTTCGAGAAGTATATCCCTCCCCCTGCTGAACCTTACCCTATGCTCATCGATAGAACCGAAGTAGTAGTCTTTTTTCTCAGGCGCCTTGTCAGCTTCTGAAATGTCGACAGGCACCCACCCCTTGCCGGGAAGATAGAACTTTGCCCAACAGTGATAGCCGCCCCTTATTCCTTCGGGCAAATCTTTCGATGGATTAAGGGGAAAACCCATTTCAAAAACCACAGGTATTCCCGACGCCCGCATGATAGAGCCGAAAAAAGAATGGAAGTCCGTGCAATTACCCGTTCCTTCTTTTCCATCGGAAATATTGATACATACGCGGTTCACATCGCCCTTCCCCCAGCCGGGAATGACCTTATCGTAAGACATATTTTCAAGTATAAAATCATAAGCGCCTTTGGCCTTTTCCGAGATTCCCTTTTTATCCTTTGTCGCTTTTTGGGCAAAAAATCTTACCTTGTCGTTAATGACGGCATATTTAGATGCAGTGAGGTAGCGATAAAATTGATCTTTGTTGCCAAGCTGCTTAGTGGATACTTCTTTTGGAAGATTTTTCTGCCTAAGCTCTCTTCTCTTGACCAGGAAAGTCATTTTTACCTCAAAAGACTTTGTCCCCGGTTTGGTATTTATGTAGAGAATACCGTTTCCAAATTCCTTGTCATAATTTACATGAGCAGGGAAGGGAGATTCAATTTTCATATCCAGTATTTGCTGGGCTTCGTCGCTGACAGGGTAGGGTAGCCAGAGATCGATTTTTTTTGCATTTGCAGGGATTTCAGCAATCTTTGCCTTGTAGGTCATTTCAAAGGTGCGGCTTTTTGCCTGGACCGGCGCAAAATCAAGGACCAGCAGTAAAGCAGAAAGTATAAAGATAGCGCATGTTTTTTTAATAATCATTTTTTAACTCCAGATTGAATTACAGTTATTATCTATTAAAAATAACTATAATTCAAATTGATTTTATCTATAGATTAAGGGTAAGGCATAGACCGGCTGAATGCTGAGGAAGCCACGCCTCAAAGATTTAGAAACTATGCGTCAAGGGACAGAAAATCAAGAAAGGCCTTACATATGGGGCTTTTTGCACGTTTCTTGTGGGTAATGACATAGAGAGAACGTTTGAGTGGAAATCCCTCAACCTTAAGCGCCTTCAATGATCCGCTGCACAAGTCATCCTTTACGGCAATAGTGGAAAGGACAGAAAGTCCCATTCCTGACTTGATTCCTCTTTTAAGGGCTTCAGTAGAACCCATTTCTGCAACGATATTGAGGTTTTCAGGATTAACACCGAATGCCGCCAGCGCTTTTTCAACAGAAGCCCAGGAACCGGACCCTCTCTCTCTGGCAATGACAGGTACAGTTCCCAGTTTATCGATGGAAAGAGATTCATGAGGGTAAGAACGGTGAGCCACAAAAATCAGTTCATCATCGATAAATCGCCTGCTTTCGAGTCTCTTATCATCACCCTTTGCCCCTACAAGGCCGACCTCAACTTCACCTTCGAGCACCCTGTCGGCTATTCTTCCAGTATCGGCAATTTGCAGAATCGTCATTACCTGGGGACATTTTTTTTTGAAGTTTGACATTATTTCAGGCAGCAGGTACTCACCGGGAATGGTGCTTCCCCCGATATGAAGACTTCCCCTCAATTTTCCTGAAAAACTCTCCATTGCCTCTTTTGCTTCTTTTTTCAGGTTCTCTATGTTTCGGGCATAACCATAAAGAAGTTCACCTGCTTTTGTGGGTGTTACCTGGCGTGCCAGCCTGTCGAAGAGCTTAATAGACAGTTCCTCTTCAAGGGCCTTTATGTGAGTGCTTACCGTGGGTTGGGTGAGATATAGTGAAGCTGCCGCCTTTGAGAAGCTTTGAAGTTCATAGACCTTGCAGAAAATATCGAGATAAGGCAGTAACATGAATTTGCGGGCTCCAGACTAAAAAAAAGAGGCCCTGAGCTAAAGAGAACACTGAAACCCTCAGCCTCGATAAAAGACCCATTGTAGCAAAAAAAAAAATAAAAAAAAGCTTTTGAAGCAGTAGTGTTTATATTTGAGGTAATAAAGAAGATAAACCTGTCGGACTTATGTTTTGATGGCACAAATACCTGTGAAACATATCATCATCATATTTAACGACTCCACTACTCGTTCCCAGGCCGGAGCTTGGGAACGAGTAGTGGGGTTGAGAGTTGTGCTTGTTGAAGTACAGCCTCCCTGTCAAGGGCTTATGCCCGGAGCGGTAAGGTCTGGTGGGTTGCCTTTAGAAGCTTTCCCCTCCCTCTTATACTCGTCCTTTATGCGGAGATGAAACTTTTCATCAAGAACCTCACATTTTTCTTGCAGCTCTTCGACTAAATTATTAATCCCCTGTCCCAGTCCCCATAAAGTATCTATGGCGATATCAATACGTTGATGTTCTTTAGGGTTGGGGTGATAAGTCAGGATGTGTGTATAGAGGGTAAACTGATCACAGATGGCGGAAATGATAGCCAGATCTTCTCCCAGCACATCGTAATCAGAGAGCGCTATAAAGTTCTGTTCCCCCTTCTCATGAGCCTCTACCCTTTTCTTAAAATATTTCATCATTTTGCCACCTCCATTAAACTTTTATAATACTTGTGATTTTTAGATACTTTTATCCGTTGACCTCGTAAGGCCTGTAAGATAGAATCGAAAGTTGATTTGACTGCACTTCTGCCATGAGAATTGACAGGAGCATCAGCCTTTTGCTTTTTGTGCTTGATTGCTCGCCTGGTAATTACAGACTGTTATTACTCAGTCATCGATAGTATCGATTTAGATGTTTATTGTCAAGGCTAAAAACAACGTTAAGGATGTTTTTTTATGGAAAAGACATTTAAAGATAGAATACTGGAGAAACTTGGCAGCCGGAAGCCTACACCCTGGGGCTTGTCAATAGGTTTAAACCGAGGTGCACTTAATAGAATTTTCAACCTAAATGTTATCCCCAAATCTGAGCACCTGATTAAGATATCGAATGCGTTGGGTGTTTCAATTAACTGGCTTCTTACCGGGGAGGAAGCTTATCAAAACAAGGATGCCAATTACGTTGGCCGTGGTGAAACTCCCATAGTCGATGAAAAACTTGTCGACCTCTTTCATGCCCTGCCGGAAGACAGTAAGCTCGGTCTTGTCGGTATGCTCAGCACTTATGTAAGCGCTTTAAAAGATGATGACGTTCAAAAAGCCTATGAGAGTTTTAAAAAGAGCTTTATGAAAGAAACCCGGAAAGGGAAGTAAGGCTGGTTTTTCGCTCCTCCCCTTGGCAAGGGGAGGCTGGGAAGGGTTAAAACTATTTACATGGAGAGATGATTAGAGTATATAAATAAGAAAAATGCGTTGAGGGAAAGGCAAATGGGGAAAAAGGAAATATTGAAGGAAAAAGTAGAAAGCTCGGGCCGGTGACGGTTTCGGGTTTTTTTATATTCATTGTTGAATATTATCAATAAAGCTTTATCACTGTAGATTTCTGTAGTTATGTGCTTTGATGAATTCAAATTAAAAAAATATTTAAACCTTATAAGCTAATAGAGGTTATTTACAGATGTATATAGATTTTGGCAAGAAAATTTTTGTATTGCTGCTAGTTGTTCCCATATTGTTTGGTTGCGGTTCGGATGAAAGCGATGAAGATACATCTAACATCAATTTTGATGGTCCCAATTCCTTAAGGGCATGCATACTCGACACTCCAATAGAAGAAGAAATGACTCTTCTTGTGAATCAGGCAAGAGCAGTGGCAAGAACGTGCGGGGGATTTGGCGCATTTTCCGCGACCACAACTGTTACCTGGAACGAGCAATTGCGCGAGGCCGCAGATAGACACTCCAGAGATATGGCCTATTATAATTTCTTTAGTCACACTGGATCTGATGGTTCAGATCCGGGAATTCGCATCAATGCTACAGGCTATAGTTTCCAGAATGCACGAGAAAATATTTCTGCAGGCCGTCCCGATGCGGCTGGGACAGTTCAAGATGGTTGGCTAAATAGCCCTGTTCATTGCGAAGCTATCATGAATGCAAATCTTTTCGAGATTGGGGCTGCCTGCGTCGTAAATGAGGCGGCTGACTATAAAACATACTGGACGCTGGTTTTAGCTGCACCAAACTGAGGTAGCGTAGGGTGGGTTACGTTCAATTTTACCGATAGCTAATTATTAGAATTAATTTTTATATATGAATATGCCAACGCTACATCAAACCCACCCACCCTCGTTACCGACAGCCTCAAAAGTGGTGGGTTAACGTCATAGTGTGAGAATTTCTAAAAAATAACTTTATTTCAGCATTAAACTGATAGCTAAAAGGAGCTTAACCCACCCTACAAAACTAATATTTGATAGTATGTTCATTGTTTAATATTATCAATAAAACTTTATAACTACAGATTTCCGTAGTTATCCAGAGGAGGAAGTGTTGATAATATTAAAAAAATAAATTTAGAAACCGATACTATTTACAAAATAAAAACTTCTCTGTTAAACTCCAGAAAAACTTTAGACTAACCTATTAGGCATTGAATAAATGTACACATTTGAGGGTGTAGCCAGGCCTGTATTATTTGAGCAAGAGAATCCTGATTTTCCGTATTGGGGAAAGGGATCTTCTTTTCTACTAGCAAACTCTAATCATTATTATTGGATTACAGCAAAGCACGTAATCACCAACATGGGCGGGGCAGCAGACATGCTTAGAATATTCCCCGCTGATGACTCTAGGATATCATTACCATTTAATGAGAATTACCTGATTAAGGCTGAAGGTTTGGACGATGAGGATTATAAAGATATCTATGCCCTACGTGTTGATTTATCGGAATTTGAGGGAAATGGCGACGCACCATTGACGGCGCAAGATATAGAAGCTGGGATAATGACTGCCGAAGAGCTCTCAGGAAATGATGAACTTTGGATAATTGGTTATCCCTCAGAAAGTAATTTTGTTGACTTTGATTCATGTACAATTAAAAACACGAGAAGTGTGATTCGGGCTACTTATCAGGGTAATAGCCTATCTCAGCACTGCCATACAGCCAAAATAGACACTACGATCAGGCTATCGGACTATGATGGATTAAGCGGAAGCCCAGTTTTCTTCCTGAAAACAGTCATGAATGGCGAGCAACAAATTCAATTTCCTTTGATTGTGGGTATGTTATTGCGAGGAACAGCAACAAGTTCACTAGTCCATTTTGTAAGTTCTTCGGTGATAAAAAGGCTTTTACAGCTTGCAGAAACTGATGCCTAACAATGTGCTTCACTAGATTCGCTCACTTCGTTCGCTCTCCAGTGAGCACGGGCGTTATGCAAAAAAACTTTAGATACCTTTTTTAGAAATATTTGAATGGTTAATATAAGTGAAACTGCAAATGCCTATTTTTTAGCTGCAGAAAGATGCGAAGAACAAAAGCGAATAAGTCAGAATCAAGTAGAGTGGTTACTTGTGCCTGCGGTTACTAATAGAGCGTTTTCGATAGAGCTTTTTTTGAAGGCAATTTTACAGAACGATGGTACTTCAAAATACGGTCACAAACTACACGAGCTCTTTAATGATTTAAAACATGAGCGTAAAACGCAAATTATTGAAGAGACCGGCTTAGATAGCGAATTGTTCCATAAAGACTTAACCAAGATTTCTAATGCTTTCGTTGAATGGCGGTATCTATATGAAAAAGAAGATATACAAATAGCGTGGAGCTTTCTTCAAAAACTCTCAAATGCCGTTAAAAAGATATTTGAGAATTATATTAAAATTTCATGACAATGCAAATGCAGCCCTGTAGGGCGTATAAGCCTGCGTCATACGCCGTATGATTGAAGTATTACACCATGTTGAATTATAGACGGCAGACAAAGAAGCAATGGAGCTAGCTATTATTTACCGTTAATTTACTTCAAAGAAGAAAGCGACTTCTCATTGATCAGATGTATGGTATTTATCCCAAAAAATGGGTGTGTTGCATTGTTGAGGGTTTATAAACCGGAGTTTTTCATGCGGTGTATGGCGCAGGCTTATACGCCCTACGAGCTAAAAAAGCTTATGATTTTAAGGACTTTGAATGTTTAAATGGCCGTTTAAGCCCTTAACCCTTCATCAATCAGATTGCTAACGCACCTGTTTAATTTTTTCGTTATATTTATGAGAAATAAAGCACTAAAAAATATTGGAAATGAACTAAAAAAGGGAAATATTATATTTTCATATGTCAATGATGATATCCATGTCCTACTGCCAAATAACTTCGGAATATTAGAAATTTCAATTTGGAAAGATGATGAAGATTCAATTCAATTATTAGAAGGTGATTACCATACGCATGGAGACATAGAAGCTAGGGAGTATGGTTTAACTCGTGAAAAAGCTATTCGACGACTGATAGAAGATATATATAATGGAAAATTATTCCTGGTAGAGATCTTTGAAGAAGGTTATGAACCAGAAAAAACCATTATAAAATCTCTTGATTACGTGCAGAAGAATGTTGAATACAAATTATATAATAAAATATAACCCATACTTGCTAAGTATGTAAACCAAGGAGAGGGAATGAAAGTATTCATAATAATGTTTGGCTGTCTTTTAACATTCGGCTGTGCTTCAGCCAAGAAAGTACCTTACAATGTGACAAGTTACCCGCCAAAATCACAAATTGACGTCAATGGTGTGAGCATGGGAGAGACTCCCACAACAATTATTTTGGAATGCAACAAAAAGTGGGTTGGCGTAATGAATGCACCGGGCGGTTGGATGAATGCATCTGGGAAGTATGAGGTAAAAGCATATCCTCCTAAAAATTTCCAAGGCCAGACTCAATCAAAACAAATTGA
Source organism: Deltaproteobacteria bacterium (assembly GCA_029860075.1). Taxonomy (NCBI): domain Bacteria; kingdom Pseudomonadati; phylum Myxococcota; class Myxococcia; species Deltaproteobacteria bacterium. Next base: position 72,738 of record JAOUBX010000006.1, read on the forward strand.
CCCTTGCCAATGGAAAGGCACAGGCAATGCAGCCCTGAAATTTGATCTTGGATTAGAGTCTGTCACTCCAAAACAGCAGATTGAAATAACCACAAAGTCACTCGACAATGATGGGAAAACAGAAGAAGCGATCAAAGCATTAAAGACACTAAGAGATCAAGGCATTATTTCAGACGAGGAATATCGAGTAAAAGTACGTAAAATAGTTGAATAATACTATCCGCAGCCAGTTAATTCAATCGATAAGCCAAGTAGGGCGGATAAGCTTGCGCCATCCGCCGAATGATTGAAGCTTTATACTATGCCAAATTACAGGTGACAAATAATTAATGGTACCAGCTACTTTTTTGCCGTTAATTTGCTTGAAAGAAGAAAAACACTACTTACTTATGCATTGAATATGGTTACTGCCCCCAACAGCAAATGTAGGATGGGTGCAACGAAGTGAAACCCATCATTTTATGTTAAGTGGAAGTTTCTGTTTCACTGTATCGTTGATTGACATTACCAGTTGATTCTTGAATGAAAATATTTAAGAATGATTTCAAATGGTCAGCCTTAGAAGTAAAAGTTAAGAACGATGGGTTTCACTTCGTTGCACCCATCCTACGATACTAACTATAGAATGTAATCTTTAACAAAACTATGAAAAATCTGTTCCTCCCTCGATAAACCTCCCTTGGCAAAACAGTTTTTCTACAGACTCGTTAGCCCGGAAGATTACGTGACAGTTATGAACTCAAAGAAGAAGGCCATTCTTGATCGCATCAAACATCTTGAAGACGCTATTGCCAAAGGTAAAGAGTATCTGGAAAGCGGAAAGCACGCAGACTGGCATGGGTTTCGTCCATTGTTTGTTGACAAGGTTAGGAACGGAAAGATATTACCACCTCACAAAGATTGGATAAAAAATGTATTTCTTCCGAGCAATGAAAGAGCGCTAAATAAGGCTCAGGAAAAATTAGACAAACTAATTTTGAAGGTAAGAGATAAAAAATCGGGCTAACAAAACGCTTCCAGATGGGCAAACGACTGTCTGATTTGAATTGACACCTTAATAAATCACTCGCTAGTGTGCTAGGTCGTCGGATGAAAAAAGAAAAAGAAAAGGGGAGGTTTCTCTTTTTCTATTATTGCGGTCTAAACTAATCAACAAAACAGGTTTGGTATATTCAAGCGCTTGCTTGTTTTCGGATGGGGTGTAAAGCAGAGCTTTTACTGCAATTGCGTTCCCAAGCTGGAGCTTGGGAACGAGAAAACTCCAGAAAACTTTAGACTGATCTGTTATAAATAAAATGAATGAGCAAGTGTCAATTGTATACCTATCACGCAATCCCCAATATATTCCGGTACTGGCGTCATGGGTATATGATTACTGGGGAGAGATGTATCGAATACAATCTGTTGAGGAACAGATTGCAAAAATGTCTGACAGATTAAACACAAATAATTTCCCTCTGGCTCTTGTAGCGCTGATGGGATCTGTGCCAGTGGGTACTGTAAGTCTTAAAATACAAGAAATGACAACCCATAAGCATTTATATCATTGGCTTGGAACACTATACGTTTTACCAAATTACCGAAAAAAGGGTATTGGTCGTACTCTAGTAAAACATGCAGAAACTAAAGCAAGAGAGTTAGGTGTAAAAACGCTTTACCTTCATACTCCTGATAAAGAGCAATTCTATATGCATCAAGGGTGGGAAACAATTGAAAGGCCTGTTTATTTTGGAATGCAGGTGGCAGTAATGAGTAAGGAAATATAGGTATAACAGGGCAAATCCAGCCGACACCTTCAGTCGCTGTCGCTCCTTACTGCTCGGCTGATTTGCGGCGGTAGGAAGATTATAATGGGAAACATCAAAGATATGGTTGACCTTACTACTCAACTCCGGAATAGCGTCAAGGACAGGAAGTTGTCCGCCGGAGAAAAAAAGAAAGTTGCCCCCTTTTTTCTATCTTAAATAGAATTATAAATGAAAGGATAAATCGTATGTGTCAAAAAAATATTGATGGCCATTTAGTTAAATGGAAGTGGAAGCATAAGCTAGGTCAAGATGAAAAATACACAAGCGGAAAACCAAAAAAGACTCTCAACTTAATTCAAGTAAAGTATTATAACTCTCAAACTAACTGTGTACAAGTTGGCAGCCAAAAATTAATTTTCGGGGTTGAAGTGAATATTCCAAAAGGTCTTCGTTCTAAGATTATAAATATCGGATTTACTAATACAATCTATTCTTCGGAAAGATTTTATTATCATTTAAATAAAGAAAAAATTGTACAGAAAATCACAGATGTACCGGCTTATGACGATATAGATGATGATTTTTGGTATGCAAAAACGGAAGCATCTGATTTGGATTTTGATGAAATGGGATGGACGTCGGATATTTACGATTTTAATGATGCCCCGTGGACTGGTCCCTATGAGAATACTCCAAAGTCTAAGTTGTGTAACATATATGGAAGTCAGACAAAACTATCCCCAAAACCTACTTTATTTTTTATTGATGGAATAGATAGTTATGAATGTTTTTTAATATTAGAATTAAAGGGAAAAAAATATGCTTTGGATAGCATCCCATGGTGGGTTAACTTTGCATCAAAAATAGATCCTGTTGAAATGAAAGCTGAACCTATAACAACAAAGGCAGGTACTTATTTTAATGATGATCAACGACCCAAGGTGGCAAAACCAAAGTATGATGGCAAGGGCGGATCTAAGACTCAGATCTTCAATATTGAAAAATGGCAGGAGAATAAGCTACCTGATTATATCAAAAAATACCTTAAGGAACTTTAAAAGTTTTTTGGCATAATCAATAAATCAATTAAAAAACAACACCATAGTCCAGGAAGTGCATGCAGACCGACTTGGCATCCCGCGTCGCTTCACTCTGCAGTCTGCCAAGGGGCTGATGCTGTCGTTATGTGAAGGAGATCAAATGGAAAAAGTAAAATTCAAGAAACCTCCATCCCATGTTGCAGGTATCGTTCTGTACGGTTTGTTTATCATGGTTGGGATAATGTCTGCTCAGAACTCAGTATCAAAATTCAATACTCCCATCCATATTACACTCATATTCCCCGGCTTATTTTCTGTCGGACTGTACGGATTAATTAGAGTTCGCAGATGGAGTAGAGCATTTTGTTCCTTACCGATTGGATTATTCATTATCGCATTTATTTCTATTCCATTTATTAATAAATCAAATCCTGATGCATTTTACCCAAACTTATTTTTGGGGGTCGTGATAGCTGGTCTACTCAGTTGGTGGCTGTTTTCATTTGCTTTTGGTAAAAGCTCGAAAGATTACTTTAAGAATAAAAACACATGACCCTGCACTGCAATAGGACTTGCTGACACTGCGTTTGATTTGAATGTGTCGGTTTTAAAAATTGTTAAATAAGTTCAGAGGCTTTGCCCTTAACTCGCAAGCCCCTAAGTTGAATCATTTTGTGTCTTGAATTGTCTTGAATAAAATTTCGGAGAAATTTTAAATGAAAATATTTGCTACCATAATCGCTGCACTATTTTTTACCTCTCTAGCAACGTCATCCAGTGCTGCGGTGTCAGATAAAATATACCTTTGTAATTCAAATAAAACTTCCTTTGAGGAAACTGCTCATGATGCATTTAATAAAAGGCTGGATGTTTGCGATTTAATAACTTTTTCTGAAACAAATCTGCGCATAATACGGAATTCTATTTTTGCCAGATATGGACGGAAATTTAAAAGCAAAGATCTTTCCAGTTATTTCCATGGCAAAGATTGGTACAAAGTTAATCCCAGGTATCATGATAACCTATTGACAGAAATTCAGTTATCAAATGTTAAAATTATCAAAAAAACAGAAGAAATAAAGAAAATAAAAAAAATTAAACCGACTAACTCTCGTGAAGTAAATGGAGAGCTTTTCCACCCAAACTTTCCTCCTTTTGAAGATTTTTTAATACAGCTGAACAGACAAACAGTCGAATCTTATGTGGAGGAATTTGGCTCTCAAAAAATCAGAAAGATTGCGGAAAAACATAATAAGTCTAGTTTGGCAAGAAAGTTCAGACGCTTAACAAACGGTAGAGATGGCGACATAGTAAATACTGATCAAGAAGGTCATAGTGCTATTTACTTCTCTCAAAATGGTAAAGAGTTTTCTATTGGTGTGCGTGAAACTTTCGTAAATTTGCCAGATAGTAAAGCTATCCTTTATTCTGAACAAATCCAAGACAGTGACATAACTGAGGTGTACAGTTATGAAGGTCAAAGCATTGATCGAATAGTTTATATGCCGAGATATGCTCTTAAAGCTAATCCAGACCTGCTTGTTACGCCAGAATTTACAGGTTGCTGCGGTACGTGGAATTATACTTTCCACTTCTTCAATTTGAAAAATAAAAAAAATTTTTCAACTGGCTGTCCAGGAGATGAATGCATTGATACTCTGATATCGTGGCATCCTGAAGACAAGAGAATTCTAACAATCTACTCAAGTCAAGAATATAAGGTCGAGTCTGTATTATCAATTATAGATATCCATGGTGAAATAGTCGCTTCAGCCATATTGAATGGTGATAAAGATGAGCACAAGTTATTTAAAAAAGATTTCTATCCTTATGTAGAGAACTTAGTTGCCATCAGGGAACTTATACCTAAAAAACAATGGCTGATAAAATTTGTTGATTCAGAAGAACATTATGCTGTTCTGTCAAAATAGGTGCTGCACATAACCGTAAAATAGGAAAATAGGTAGAGTAGAGAGTAATGCCCCTGACCTATCCGGTAGCAACTCAATGAATAAAGAGAAAATAAATCTCATAGACAAAATATATGCGGCTTTCATTTTCTCGGTTTCGATTTCATTAACATATCTAATTGTTCCTCTTTTATTTTTTGATTTCTGGTCATACAGGATTTTTACAATTTGGCCATTTGTTATAGTATCAATGATAGGTATAGTATTAAGTTTTGCATATACACCAGAACTTTGCTTTACTATTTTGGGTCACTTATTTTGCACAGAAAAGCCACATAACAAAAAGTACACGACATATCTCTGGCTTTCATTGATTTTACTTATGATAGTGACATACTTATTCAGTCAAATGTTGCAGCTCTAATAAAGCACTGCAAGGGACTTGCTAACAGAGGTCTTGAATCGAAATTGGTTGATTTTAAAAACAAATAATTTAAGTCAGCGGTTTTGCCGTTAATCCGCAAGCCCCTGATTGAAATCATTGAAGCTGCAGGATTACTCAATCGGTAGATTCTACGAAAAAGATGAGGTCCATATATGGTCTGTGCTGAACTATCCCGGTACGAGGAATCATTTTGGCACCCCGATATTTTAAGGTTTATAAATTAAATTGAGTTTTTCTACAGACTTGTAATGTATACTAAGTATCAATATAAGGAGGAAGAAAGATGACTAATAGAGATCAAATCGGGCTACTTTTGCTAGGGATGTTTTTGGCTGTTGGGATTTCAGTGGGAGGCTATTTTATTGGGCAAACGATGTACAATGCTAAAGTTGCTTTAAATACTGCGGAGGTTAAAGGTTTGGCGGAAAGAAGGGTTAACTCCGACAGGGCAAACTGGAAGATAAATTTTACCATTACAGGTAAAACACGTAATGAAATTCCCAAATTATATAAACTGGCTGAAACAAATCAGGCCACAATTGTTGACCTTTTAAAACAAAATGGATTTGACAGCGATGAAATAACTGTTGGCATATTAGACTATGAGTACAAAGAATTTCGTGATGAAAATCAGCGGCTGGTAGACCAGAAACATGAATTAATTGGTTCGATTCGTGTAGAAACCGGTAATGTTGAAATTATTTCAAAAGCACGTGCAAGCGTGAATAAACTTATGGCTCAAGGCATTGATATAGAAAACAATTCTCCAGCCTATCGTTTTACTAAACTTAATGAAATTAAACCTGATATGCTAAAAGAGGCAACACATAATGCCCGGATCGCGGCTAAAGAATTCGCTGAAAATGCTGGAGTAAATGTTGGAAGCATTCGTAGTGCAAGACAGGGGATTTTTCGAATCCGTGATGCTGGAGAAGAATATGGTGATACAAATAAGATAGAAAAAGATGTTCGAGTAATAACTAACATTACCTTTTATTTAACAGACTAGACTTCGATAATATCACATAACAATTCAGTCAAGTGGACGGCTAACGCCGCTGTTTACTTCCGCCGTTGAACCTGTAGGATTACTCCATTGGCAGGTTCTACGAAAAAAATGAGTCCCATATTTAGCCTGTATTGGATGATCCCGGTACGAGGAATCATTTTGGCGCCCCGATATTTTAAGGTTTTCAAATTAAATTGAGTTTTCCTACGGACTCGTTATGTGTAAAAAATTAAGCGAAATTGATGCCATAAATTTAATCAAAGATAGCTGCGATGAAATTGAACCGTACTGGAAAGAACATATTGAGTTCTGGGATGAGGATGATGAACGCGGCTATTATAATGATATGTCAGTATTTGCGCATTATGTAGTAGATCAGCTATCCAAAGGAAAGACTGATGATTTTAAAAAAATATTTAACGCATGTGAATATATTCATAAAAACGGAAGCGAAGAAGTAATTGAGGTTTTAGATCTTGGCTTTATAGAGAGTATTTTATTTATTTCTTCTCATAAGTCATTTGGCACACACGCAATTGAGCCCTATATGGGTCCAATTGCATTATCTGAGTATATTGGCTTGAGAGATGCTTTTGACAAGCTGGCTCAAGAAAGGTGGGAGTCATATAGTCCCACAAAAAAGCTGTTTCTAACTGTAAGAAGTAAATTAGTGAATATATTAAAGTATGGAAAAAACACCTAACAGGCGGATCAAGCTCGACGCGCAAACAGCGCACGCGTCTTACCCAAGTCGTTGAACCTAAAATATGAGAATTCTCTTTGTTTTCATAACACTAATACTCATTCATGATATTTCGTTTGCTTGCAGCGGTCCCGGGGCTGCTAATGCTTTACAATATGCTATTACTTTCTCTTGGGTATTGTTTGCAGTACATTTCGCTACGATAGGCATATATTTTATACTGATTAAATATAGCCGTAGAATCAAAAGCGCTACTACTCGAATATTTATATTAATGGCTGTGTTATTAGTCATACACCCAGCATGGTCGGTTGGTACTGCATCAGGAGATTGTGGTACTGCAAAGATGGTGTTATCTATATTTATCGCTACTTTAGCAGCAACTTTTCTTATATATGAACTATTAAAGCTTATAAGGTTAAAATATTTTTTATGAAGCCAGGTAGGGTGCGCGCGGTCTTTGTTCCCAGGCTGGAGCTTGGGAACGAGTTGATAGGTCAAAACAATAAAATGTATAAAATAGTGGGCGCTATTACAATCCTTCCGGGCCTTTACATTATTCTGCATAACAGTGTTGATGTATTTGATGGGCAGGTATTCTTCAAGCCCCCTCTCTTTTATATTTTACTGCGCAGTAACCTTAATGCATTTGATGGGCAAGGGCTTTGGTCTATTTTTCAACTCTTTTTCTTCGATTTTCTAATCCCTGGTTTATTCATAATTGGTGGGGCTTTTATTTTCAAAAATAAGATACGTGCAATAAGATTTATTGCGCCAATCATTGCTATCGATATTTTAAAGAGAATATACGATGCAATTAGCTATTTTTCTGCTCCTGATGTTCCTATTCCGAAAGCAGTTGAAGGGACTGTCAGAATAATTGTTAACCCTTGGCCTTCTATTATTATTTGTTCAATAGACATTATTGTACTTATATTGGTTTTTCGAATTATTTTTGGTGTCAAAGCCTGTAACAATTCAGTACCTTTAGGCGCAAGCAGTCAAGGAAAAAGTTAAAGTTCTCCTTTAAAGTCTAAAAAAACTCCCTTTTCTCCCACAGAGATCTGCTTTTTATCCCTGCTATTTTAATAATCACCCATTATTACCCCCTGGAAGGTTCCGGGAATATATGATGCTGCGAAAAAATACTGTTTGATTTGTTGAATCATAAGCGATCCCTCAAGTTGGCGTACAGACTGACATGCCATATAAAGAGAAATTTATTGCATTTTTGAATGTCAAGAAAGTAAAGAAAAAGCGTGAAGAGGCAATATTTTTTTGACATTTGAAACGGTTATGCTATTCATTAATTATAGTGCAGACAATAGGTATAAAAGTAACTGTTAGCCCACTAAAATAGAGAGGAGGGAGAGATTATGGCAATAAAAACAGAGAAAGCTATTCCCGCTAATTATAATTTCGAGGATTGCTATGATGTTGATACCAATTATTGGAGCTTTTCCGATGAAAAAGCACTTTTCACATGTGGAGCCGGGCCCTGTCTAACTGTCGTTGTTCACAGTGAAAACAAGGGGTGCCTTGCTCATGTACATACTTATAAAAGAAGTCAAAAGCTGCTTTATGAACGAGCATGTTTAACCATTCTCGCCATGATAACAGAGGGGGCTGCAAGTGAGAAGATTGATCTGTGGTTAGGCGCCGGGACAATGTTTTTTGACAAGAAAGGGGGCTGTGATAAGGAATTCATGGATGAAAAAATGGATGATTATATAGTAAAGTATCTTCAACCAAAAGGTATACAGGTAACCACAAAGTCTCTTTTTCTTGTTACTCAACAACAGCGAATAGTCGGTGTGATGAACACTTTAGGATACAATCCCGGGGATATTCTCTATTTCCCAAAAGAAGGTAAAGTTTATATGGCTGATGATAACGACGCCAACTGTCTTCAGAAAAGACGAAATTTTCAAGCAGTTAAAACAAAGGCACCCCGCACCTGGCAATGTCCAAACAAAGAAATTGACAATCCTAATTGATTATTTTTATGCCTTTCAGCATGTAATAAAAGGTACCGTCCCCCCCCGCTGAAAGGTTTTTTCTTAAGTAAACCTGAAGGAGGCTTGTAATGGCGATGGAAGACCTTTTAGAGAGTTACAAGACCAAACAAACCTTGTCCTTATCGAGATTCCAGCTGGACAAAAATGTTCATGACCTCTTAATCGATTTTCTGGGGCCTGGCGAAAAAAAGCTGAAGATCTCTAAAGTCGAATCTACAGATAGGGATTTGAAAGCAGAAGGAAAACTTTATGAGTCTCTCATCTCCGACACATCATTAAAGGAAAATGAGGACAATGCCGCTTTCGGCCGCATGTTATACAACATTACTTTTTTATATAAAGGAAAAGGGGCCACGGCAAAGGCTTACATTGATTTATCGGTCCCTAAGGGATGGAAATTTTATAAGACTAAAGAAAAAACAAAAGGCCCTCTCCTTTCAGATCTTGTTTTCTCTGAAGGGAGATTGACTTTCCAGCCCTCAAGCACGACTTATCCCCTTGCTTCTTTCGAAGGGAAGCTTTCAGGAATGGGCATGCTTAAAAGTTTCGCCACCCTTTTAAATGCCGGTGAGGACCTCCCTGTTTCAGGGACTATTTTAAAGAAGGAAAATGTACTGCATACAAATTTAAAAGTTCCTCTGGGAGAAAAAGCCGGTATAGGGCCATTTAATCTACATGAGCCTTTTTTCCAGCTTAAAGATTTCAGGAAAGATTATAGCGCAAAAAATGTCCGGTCTGAGCCCTGGCTTTTTGCCAATGTTAAGGCAGGAGAAAAAACAATTGAGCTTTCCTCCCTGCTTCCCATAGGCGGAGATTTTTTTACTTTCCGGGCAAGACCTGAAAACCTGCCCCTTAATGATTTAACGGCTTTGGCCGAAATTTTCCCCGGTGTCGATATTTCCTCTTCAATAGGAAAAGGCCCGGATATTACAAAAAATATAGGGCTCAGTGAAATCAGTGTAACGATTATGCCCAAAAAGATGCAGGTTTTTAGTATTAAGACAGGTTTCAGCCTCCTGAAAGAATGGGAGATTATTGAAAACAAGATTTCTATTGATAACACTAAAATCCTTCTCACTCTCCTCTTTCCATTCAAAAAACAGCAGAGGGATTTTTACTGGGCCATCGCGGGAGACCTGCTCCTTGATTCCAAAAAACTGAGGGTAAGCGCCTATTCCCCGGGATTCTCAATAAATGCTTTCACAGGAGAAGGCTTTTCAATGGATCTGAAGGCCCTTCTCGAATCACTTGTACCCAAAAGCTTTCCCCTCCCTGACATAATGCCTGCCATCAATCTGAACAGCCTGTTCCTTGAGGCAAACCCCGGAAACAAGTCTCTTGCATTTAAGGGAGAGGCGAAAAAGAAATGGGATCTCATTCCGGGTATGGTTTCTGTTGAAAACATGCGGTTTTCTTTTAGCTCCCGGCCGGGAGCTAAAAAGGGAGAACATGTAAAAAAGGGGGAATTAATCGCTTCGGCTGAGGTGGTTGGTTTAAAGCTTGATGTGGCGTCAATTCTGCCGGGCAATTTACTTTTAAAAGGGAAATATGAGGAAATCGATCTTGCTTCGGTCTATAAAAAGATAGAGGGTTTTGTTGCTGACGGGGGCATATCCATGCCTTCCGGTTTTTTGAATCTTACCATGAAAAATGTGGACATCAGCCTTATGCCGAACCTCCCCGGTTTTTCCATTGCATCGGCCGCAGGGCCTTTCGACGCTGTTGAGGTTATTCTCTGCAAAAGCAAAAAGGGGAAATGGGCCGCCGGGGTCGGTTTAAAGCCTGGTAAAAAATGGAAGTTCTCTCATGTGAATAAGGCCTTTAAATGTCTCGATTCCATGGATTTAAGCAATGCCGCACTTATTGTTTCATCACTGGAAGGAAGTCCCCTCAATTTCCAGAGGGTTTATATGCCCCGCGCAAAGTTACAACTGTCGAAGGGCCTCAATTTTGCGGGAACGATGACTCTTAAAGATACGGGCCTTGATAAACTCCTTGGCATTGAAACGATCGTTATGCAGGCTGCCATTGGGAAAGATCCCCGGAAGTTCATGCTTGAAGGGAGTGTGGCCGGAGAGATGAAGCTGGCCAAAAATGTGACCATGAGCCAAATCGGTTTGCGCATTATTCCCGGGGGAACAACTCCGGAATTTATGGCCATTTGCCGTGTTGTAGCCAGGGTCAACGAGGAAGACCTTGCTTTTATGGGAGCGCTCAGTGTAATGCCTAATGGCGCCACTTTTGCCGCCACCATGAAAGGGACCTGGCAAAATGCTTTCGGGGCCAAAGGATTCAACCTTTCCGATGTTGCCATTGAACTTGGAATCAGTTTTCAGGGGCTCCCCTCTATCGGCCTGGCGGGGCGCATGAAGATTGGCAAAGTTGAGGGGGGAGCTGCTGTCGCCTTTAATGCCGCTGATCCTACTCAGAGTATGCTTGCTGTTTCATTTGATCAGCTTTTGCTGGCAGATCTGCTGTCCGCCTTTTGTGACCCCAAGGTAAAAGGAAGTGCGAAAGATCTTAAGAAAGTATTAAAAGATACAGGGCTGGAAGATGTTAAGGTCCATGTTGTGCCTGCGGCTACACGGATTGGAGAAATATACTTTGAGTCCGGTATAACCGTTAAGGGCAAGCTTGAAATCATGGACTGGGAAGGAAGTATAAATGCTACTATCGATTATATGGAAGGAATATTTGTTGAAGGGAAAATGGAGAGCATCGAAGCAGGAGATATATTCGCCCTCACCGGAGCGGGAGAAGAAAAAGACCCCCTCCTTAAACTCGATCTGCGTATAAGCAGTACGCCCAGTTTAACAATAGCCTGCGCAGTCTCTCTGCTGGGCTTGAAACAGGCCACCTATATTAGTATTTCAGATAAAGGGTTCCGCTTTCTTGTTGTCGGTAAGATATTTGATCTTTTCCAGGCAGAGCTTGATGTGAATGGGAAAGACATTTTTCAGTCGGGAGAATTTATGATCAGGGCCTCCCTGCAAAATGATCTCATTTCTTATCTTAATGAGAATGTGCGGGAGGGGATAAAAAAAGTGGCCGAAAGCGCTGTGAAAGAGTTAACCAAGGCCCAGGGAGAGGTGGATAAAGCCAAAAAAGAAGTGGAAAAGCTGGATAGTCAGATTAAATCGGCCAGGGCACAGGTACGGTCTGAACGTGAGGTCCATAAGAAAGAGCTTAACAAAGCCAAAGAGGACCTGAAAAAAGCCCGTGACGACGTGAACAAGTTAAACAGGGAAATAAGCAAACAGAGAAATATTATTAAAAGAGAACGCGCCGCTACCCAGAGAGATCTGAAAAATGCGGAGAATAAAGTATCTGCCGCTGAAAGGGATGTAAAGGGCCTTAAAAATCAGGTAGCCGCTATGAGAACAAAGGTTAAAGGCGAACAGGAGAAGGCGACCCGTGATATCCGGTCAGCAGAGAAAAAGATAGACTCTGCCAGAAAAAAGATTAATAACCTTAACGATGATATTAAGAGGAAAAAGTCCGACATTAAGAAATATGAAAAGAAAATGAAGAAGGAGTGGTATAACCCAAAATGGGCAGCAAAGTGCGCGGGCGCCAATGTTGAGATCGGGGCCCTTTATGTGGCCAGAGATGTCTCCAAAGAAGCCCTTAAGGTGGCTAAAGGAGTGCTCAGTACAGTACGGAAAGGGGTTAAACTTATACCTGTTGATTCCGATCCCAGGGTGGCCGGGCTTATTGTTGGACAAAAGAGCGCGGAAGTTGCCCTGAAAGCCGCCAAAGAGGTACTGAAAGGAATTAAGAATGGGCTGTCCCTTATTCCCCCTGACTCTGACCCCAGGGTGGCCGGCCCCATTGCCTTGAGAGAAACGGCCCAGGGAGGTTTGACAATCGCGCAAAAATCCATAGATGCCGCAAAGACTGCCATCGATACCACACCTGTTGATCTTGATCCCAGGGTTGCAGGGCTCATCGTGGCCAAGGAAACGGCAAGAGGAGCTCTCGAAGCCGGTAAAATCGTCCTTGAAGGTGTAAAACTAACCGTTAAAGAAGGGGCAAAGGCCGCTGATTGTATAGCCAATTATGGTCTTGGCGGGATCTTTGATCTGAAGAAGGTCTGTTTTGAAGGTGAACTCTCCGCCGTTGACGGCGGCAGTGTGTCCCTTGAAATGGACCTGCGAATTATGGGGAAAGAGGAAAATATCAAAGTCGAGTTCAATTTTAAAGACCTGGCTGATTCCATTGCAGGGCTTGTTACCCATGCTCTTCAGAAGTAGGTGTTGAGTAAGGCAGCAAAAAAGCAGGGCTACTATTTCTATTATTAACAGGGACACATCCCAATTAATTGACAGCAACAGATTGATATGATATAAATCGACCATGCCAAGGGTCGCAAGAATAGTTGGATATGGATATCCCCATCACATCATTCAAAGAGGAAACAACAGAGAGAATGTTTTCCTCGATGATGATGATAAGTATTTTTACCTCAAGTTGCTGAAACGTTATTCAGAGCGAACCAATACATCAATATTATCTTACTGTCTTATGACAAATCATGTGCACCTGCTTCTAAATCCGAAGGAAGAAAAATCACTGGCAAAAATGATGCAGGGTGTAGCCTTATGCTATACACAATATTTTAATAAAAAAAACGACAGAACAGGCCGTCTATGGGAGTGTCGTTATTATTCGAGTGTCGTTGATAGAGGTTCATATCTCTGGGCTGTCAGCCGATATATTGAGAATAATCCTGTACGTGCAAAGATAGTAAGCAAAGCTGTTGACTATTCTTATTCCAGCGCATCCTATCACTTAACAGGGAAAGATAACTTTGTAATCAATGAACCATTTTTTGAAGAAGGAGAAAGGGATAGTTACAAAAAGTTTATAGCAGAGGATTGTCGTGATGAAGAAGTCGGAGAAATTCGGAAGAAAACGCTTCTTGGACACCCACTAGGGGACTTGGCTTTCATTGATAGGCTTTCGAAACTACTTGGCCGGAAGCTGGTATTTAGAGGAAAAGGACGCCCCAAAAAGGAAGATTAACCGTCCTGGATTTTATTGGGATGTGTCCCTCTATTAATTAATTGAAGGAGAGTGTTTTGAAACGACCCGTTGGTTTTACAATTTTGGCACTTATTTTAGCTTGGCTTGCAATTGCAGGCTTTGGCAACGCTGTAATCCAATTAAATTCCAATAATGGCTCAACTTTAATGGCATTCATAGCACTTTCTTATGGCGGAACAGCTTTAGTTTCTACTCTAGGCTTATGGAAACTAAAAAAATGGGTTTATCATTCCTTTTTAGCTTGGTCTGCAACAGTGATTCTTATGTTACTTGTAATGCAATTTGGCATGTATGGGATATATCAAGTCTCTTGGGTTAAATTTATCGGTTTTTCAGTGTTTGTTTTAGCTCTTTTAGCTTCATTAACTCGCTATATAAAAAAGAAGATGCTGGCAGTTGCTCAGCAAAACTTGAATCTGTAAAAATTCTTTAGAAATAATAAATAGGTGAATGAATATCAAATATAGAAATGAATTAACCGATTTGATTAACTTTAATGAATACCAATATAAGAACTCTCGACAAGTTAAAAAACAAATTCTCAAGAGCAACTTATGGTTTTCTGGTGGCGTTTTTGCGGGAATTTCATATGTTTCCTATTTAAATAACAGCATATTTTTAGCTTTGATTGGCTTTCTCATTGCTGCCATTTGCTTTACACTGTATCCTTTTTATGTTCGTTGGTGGCAAGTACGGAATTTAAAAAACCAACAAAATAGTGACTTTATGAAGTCCGTTCTTTGCGATCATGAATTGAGAATTGAAGAAGATGGTCTCATTGAAAAGACAGATTTCAATGAAACCAAATCACCGTGGAATTCTGTTGGCCCTATTGTGCTTAAAGATGCTTACTCATTTGTTTATTTGAATGAGATTCAAGCACATGTACTGCCTAAAGCATCAATTGTTCATGGAAACCATGATGATTTTATTAATGCTTTAAAAAATAAGGTGTCTCATGCTGAGGCCTAATCCCACATTACCTTTAGGTGAATAAAGTCAAGGAAAAATTTCAGACTGTAAGCCGGACCGTACACCCACATTGGCTCTTTCCAATGGCTCCGGCTTGGCCGATTGGCTTTACGTTAGAGCGAAAATGAAAAAAAAATAATTGCGTGGCTTATATTCTTTGGTGGCTTTGCGCTTGAAATGGGAGTTGATCATTTACTAAGGATACAAGATGGGACTATACGCACAGGCGGTATCCCCGAATTATTGTGGTTTTTAATCCAGATGGCACTATGTACTATTGCTCTCTGGCTTGCATTCGTCGCAACAAAACCTCTAATTACTCTGTGGAAGAGATTGTTACTTGTCGGATTGCAGACTTGTATTGGTTTTGTCATTTACGCATTTATTGCACTATATTATATTGTTGGCACTGGTATAGACTCTCTGTAAGTCAGTTCTAACTTGCTGCTCAACCCAGACCGCGCAAAAGGCGGTCTGAATTGAAAAACAAGCAACTTGGCGCGGCTGGTTAGCGTTATTGTTATAAGGCAAAATCAATTAATGTCATTATTTACATTACACATTGATTACAATGGTCAAAGTACCATAGTACAAGTCAAGGCATCCACAGCAAGAACCGCTGCAATAAAGTGGGCAGAGAATATCAACATCAAAGATTGGAACGGCATAGGAGAAAAAGCTAAATCTGAACTTGTTGAAGAACTAAAGGACAAGGAAAATTCTTGTGTATTGATTGAAGATACAGTAAATGTCTGGTGTAGTTCAGCACTTGTGAGGAACCGATTATTTTTAATAAATATCGTAAAAACACAAGCTGAGTAAGGCTTATAACCAGGCGCTCAAGACGGGACTGGCAAACACGCATTTTCAATTTTTGAAAGTAGTCTCTTAAACATTTTAAATCCGCTTTTGGGGCGCCTCAGCTAGCCCCTTAGCTAAATCGTTGAAGCTGTAGGAAAACCCCTTTTGAAGTTTTTTTTGGAAAAACTACAAAAATGACAAATATTTAATTCAATAAAATCAGTATGTTAGGAAATCGAAAAAAATATATTTTTGTAAATTTTTATTAAATTTGAGTTTTCCTACAGACTCGTTAGCAGTATAAAGGAGATATATTATGAAAAAGATCTTTATTCTGATATCTATTGTTATCTCTTCACCTGTATTCGCTCAAAATTCAGAGACGCTGGACAATTGTAGTCAGACATTAGTTGCCGTTGAGAAGTCTCTTAATGCCCTAGATGAAAAACAAACTAGCACACTGTTATCCTCAGTTAATAGCGGTTGCCTCTCCAGCATGGAATTTTCAGAGTGGGTAAATGAACTTATTTACACAGTGGCAATAAAGTACCCTGACTACTTTATTAAGTCATTTTCCAAACAGCCTAAAAAAACACAGAGTAATATCCTTACAGCGTTGGAGTCTCCTATCCATGATGGGATTGATCTTAAAAAAGCTCATAAGGCGATTAACTCTGCAACTGGAGGCACAGAAAAAGCTAGAATATTGTCGGCAATTGAAGTTGGTGCCAAAAAGATTGGCCTTTCATTTTGAAGTTCATTGCTAACCACATGCTACCCGACCGCTAATAGCTCGTTTCACTTGCTAACCGCGGCCGGTTAATTCAATCCTTGAAGCTGTAGGATTACTCAATCGGTAGATTTTACGAAAAAAAGGAGTTCCGTCTATGGCCTGTTTTGGATGATCCCGGTACGAGGAATCATTTTGGCACCCCGATATTTTAAGGTTTTTAAATTAAATTGAGTTTTCCTGCAGATTCGTTATATGCAAAAGAAATGAAAACAGAGTTTATACATTTAAATAAAGATTGGAATGCTGAACCAAACGCGCCATCTGAAGAAGTAGAGGTAAAACCAGATTATGTTGAGCTTTCTTTCTATGTTAATCCATGGGCATATGAAGGGTATGAGGAAGAACAAAGAGCTGCAATACGGTTTTATGGTTGTAGTCATTGGCGTTTAGGCTCAGTAAATGATGAAGGCTGGTATATGGGGCAATGCCGTTTTAGCAAACTTGCTCCTGAGTGGGGCGAGTTTTATGAGGTCAAAGGGGATTTGCTTCTTGACAAATGCCCAGACGACTGGAAAATCATCAGCCCTGCTGAAGCTAATAAACATTATCTCTTTTATTTAAGAGACTCAGTGTTTGAGTGTGATGCGGACAATTATGAATACATTAAAAACATCAGCACATAAGCATCTGCTGCCAGACCGCAGAAAACGCAGTCTGATTTGAAGTCAACATTTTGCGCGGCTGGTTAGCGTTATACTTAAAATGAATATAAGAATCCCTGCGTTCATTGCCATTTCCATTATTTCATTGATCCTATTCTTTCTGTTTTGGGTACAGCCGATCAATAATGCGATGTTGAGACTGGCATTAATTATTTCAGGAATAACATTTATTGTTTCTTCGCTGCTTGGTGTACGAAAGATGAAGAGCTTGTTATGCGCATTTTCCGTTATCATAGCTGTAGTGTTTTTATTTATAGCAAATCCAACTGGATCGAAGATTGATGAGAAAGATTTTCGTAAAAACTATGTCCGCAATATTAAAAGTTATTTAGATGTTAAATATGTATGGGGAGGGGAAACCTTTCAAGGAATAGATTGCTCAGGCTTGCCGAGGAAAGCTCTGATAGACACTTACAGAGAGTTTGGAATATTCAGTTTTAATGGTACGGCACTTAGAGAATCAATTTTGCATTGGTGGTTCGATACTTCAGCCAGAGCTATGCGTGATGGCTATCGTGGGAACACAATTAAAAAAGGAGAATTTGATAATATCCTGGAGATAGGCAATGAAATCGTTCTGCCTGGAGATATTGCTGTTACGAGTGACGGAATACACGTTCTAACTTATATCGGCAATGGTGATTGGATACATGCTGAACCTGGCAATCAAAAAGTGATTATTGAGAATGTTAAAAATTACAGTACTCCCTGGTTTTCTGCTCCAATTGTTTTAATGTCATGGAAGGTATTGAGTACCAAAAAAGTATAACCACTTACTGCAAGAGACTTGCCGGTAACGGTGTTGAATCGAAGTGGGTGGCTTTTAAAAACAATTAATTTAATCCAGCGGCCTTGCCTTTAACCTGCAAGCCCCTGTTCTATTATGATATGAATACCCATTAGGATATAGTGGCACGTAAAAAGACAAAGAAAAACAATTTTGATAATTCTAACAGTGATAATCAAAATATTGTTTTCATGAAAATATTAGGGTTACTCACTCTCTTCGTTTTATTTGTCATGGGTATGCAATATAATCAATTAAAAGGGACATTTTTTAGTGATAAACTTGATTTGGTTGAAACAGATGGGCGAGTAATAAAATCCAATCGAGTCACTAAAACAAGTCGAGGACTTTCCTATCATTACAATATTGTCTATGAATATTATGTCAATGGAAAGCAATATCAATCTAATCAAGTTAGTTTCGGAGCGACAGGCTCAAAAGATAAGGCATTTAGCAAAAAATACATTCTTAAATACCCAAGTGGCAAGCCTGTTACAGTATATTATGACCTTAATAACCCTGGTTTTGCTGTACTTGAACCAGAAGTTACAAGCGAGCGTAGTTGGTATATTTTAACAGGAATTATTTTTCTTAATTTCTTATTATTTGGTTATTTGTGGTTCTCGGGTAGAAAGAAAGTAGCTATTCCACAATAATAAAATGTTGAAACAACCTAGCCCAACATTACCTTTAGGTGCAAGGGACTTGCTGACATCGTTGTTGAATCGAAGTGCATGGTGTAAACATCCGTTAAATTAATCCAAAGGCTTTGCCTTTAACCCGCAAGTCTTTGAGTTGAAACGTTAGGGCTAAAATATGAAAAAGAATGCCATCATAATAGTCATAGGTGCCGTTATCCTCTCTTTCATTGCATATGAAAATGCGAGATATACACTTGATGATGACGATCTAGTTGTAATTACCCAATTTGGAGAGTTAACAGGCACCGCTCGAAATGTCTCCGGCGAATACTTCAAAATCCCCTTCATACATAAAGCACATTACTTGATTAAAACGCCACGCATAATGAAAATTAAGCCTGAGATAATGACGAAAGACAGGCAAGTTCATCAATTGGAAAGCCGTGCTGTTTGGAAAATTTCCGACCCTGTTAAATATTATCGAAGCTTAAACAGCGACAAACTTGCAAGAGATTATGTTTATGATAAAGTTGTTGAAGCTTTATATCCAATTATCGACAAATACGAATATAAAGAGCTTATTGATGAAGCTAAAAGCGCACAGCTTAAGGAGCTTTACGGCAGATATGACATCCAACAAAGAATAAAAGAAGCTTCAGAGTCAAAACTTTCAGACGTTGGAATTGGACTGGACTATTTCGAACTTAAACTTGCTGGGTCAGCATAGGGCTACGCCCTAACCCATTATCAACCCGACCGCGAATAGCTCGTTTCACTTGCTAACCGCGGCCGGTTAGCGTTCGGCATCAACGCACCTAATAGTGGTTTTCAAAAAGTACAAATATGTTTAAGCATATGGAAAAAATAATTGGCCCATATAAGAAACCGCAGGCTACATTTAATCCTTACGATCATAGGGCTCCAGAAGTTGCTAAATATTTGAAAAAACAAATAGAATTATGCGTACCAAGAGTGACTATCGAACACATTGGCAGTACAGCTATACCAAGCTGTTCTGGCAAAGGTGTAGTAGATTTGATGGCACTCTATCCAAAGGAATCTCTTGATGTCGTTAAATCACTACTTTCAGCAATGGGATTTCAAAGACAAGGCAAAGAATTTAGAAATAGGTTTCCTGATACAAGGCCAGTAATGATGGGAACATTTGAATATGATAACACTTCCTTTCTTATATATGTTCATGTCATTCATGAAGACTCATACGAGGCAATCCGATTTCGAATCTTTCGTGACAGATTATGCAATGACTCTGAATTACTTTCCGCTTACATAGCGGAGAAAAAACGCATTATTTCGGAGGGAGTAACTGATACTGATAACTATGCTGAAATGAAACAATCTATTATTCAACGAATACTGGGCGATGATTACGATGAAAAAAGTCACTCAGAAAGTTAATTTATTACGCAAGTATGCCGAACAAAGCATTCAACCCGACCGCGAATAGCTCGTTTCACTCACTAAACGCGGCCGTTTAATTCAATCGTTATAAATATGAGGTCAAAATGAAAACAATCTTTTTTTCCATATTATTGATGTTACTATCATTAACATTTTTGCACGCCCAAGAGATCCCTGTAATAAAGGCTATACAAGATTCTGATTCTAATTATATGGATTACGAGGATTATGCTGGCCCAAACGAGCCAATTGGCGATTTAGTATTTTTAAAAGGTTGCAGCTGGTATTGTGGTGGTTATGTTGAAGAAATTACGGCCTCATCTGAATTAAGAAGCAACGGGAGCAATACCTATCTTGGGAAAAATGCACATGATTTTGAAATGAAAACCGCATGGGTCGAAGGCAAAAAAGATTATGGAATTGGTGAATATGTAGAATATAAATTTAATTTTGACAGGTATGAAAACTATGATGGGCATTTAGGTATTACCAAAATATTGCTAGCGAACGGATATAAAAAATCTAAAGAATTATGGAAAGCAAATTCGAGAGTTAAGAAACTCAGAATGTACGTAAATAATGAGCCATACGCTATCTTAGAAATAATTGATAGTTTTGAAATTCAAACCATTGATATTGGGAAATTTATGTTTCCACCTAAAACGACCACGTTGATTAAATTTGAAATTATGGAAGTCTACCCTGGGTCCAAATATAAAGATGTTGCAATCTCTGAGCTTGTTTTTGAGGGTGTAGGTGTCCATTAATTTATAACAAGCCATTCAATCCGGCCGCTAATAGCTCGCTATAGCGGCCGGTTAATTCAATCGATGAAGCTGTCGGTTTCCCCATTGGTAGATTCTACGAAAAAAATGAGTCCCATATTTGGCCTGTATTGGACAACCTCAGTACCAGGAATTATTTTGGCACCCCGATATTATAAGGTTTTCAAATTAAAAGGAGTTTTTCTACAGACTCGTTAGATTACCATGAGATATTTAATAATTGTTCTTATTCTGTTACCGAATTTCGCATCCGCTTGCTTTTGTACTGCACCTACAGAACTTACCGATGAAATAGTCAAAAATAGTGATATTGTATTTAAGGGGACAATATCAAACATAGATTTTGAAGGTGCTCACAATCGAGTAACATTTAAAATTAAGGAGATGATAAAGGGGAAACAAGCCGGGAATGTGACTATTGAGTTCGACACTTTTTCATCCTGTGCCATTCAACAGGAATTCGCGCTCAATGAGCATTACTTAATCTCCGCTATTAAGAAGAAAATAACTGGCTCAAGTAAGGGTGAACTCCCAAAATTATATGAGTCGAATCTTTGTTCGCTACAAAAAAAGCTTAAAGATTTGTAGAAATAGAGAAAAATTTATCTAACAAAGAAAAGGACTTGCCGGCAACAGTTTTAAATCGAAACAAGTGGCTTTTAAAAACAATTGATTTAACCCAATGGCCTTGCCCTCAACCCGTAAGCGCCTCAGTTCCGTCATTATGTCTAAAATATTAAAGCAAAAAAAATTTATGTTCATCTTCATCGTAATAGCTGTTGCCGGCTATGGAATTTACTGGAGCAACAAAACTTATCCCGTCTTGATAGTAATCCCAAATGAATTTGAAGGGTATATTACTATTATTGAAGATAGTGAAAATTATGATTCATATAATGTCAGGGCATGGGAGAATTATGACACTTTTGAATATGATGTGGGGGATGACAGTATATTAAGCGTTGAATCAATAAGGCATTTTCTTAAGTGGCCCCATAATATAGGTGTTGGACGCGAACGGGTTGAGCCCCTTGTTTACTATAAAGACAAAAAAAAATTGAAGTGGCCAGTATTTGGTGACTTAATACAAACATCAGAAACTGAATATCACTTTTGGGTAGGGAAAAGAGTCAATTTTAACTCTCCTCTATAAATCATATGTTACTGAATCCGATAAGCTGAGTGGCAACTGACGCAATGGGCGGTTATTTCCTGTAAGGCCTCATAAACTCCCTTTAAATCTCCCTTCTTTTTCGCAAGTTCTGCAAAACTGCTTGCAGCCTGATGCATGCTAAAAGCGATATCGTGCATATCCTGCGGCATAAAGCGTCCAGGCCCCATGCCGGTACCTCTATGTTTTCCCATGGAACTTTTCCCCAGCTTTAACTCAGCGACTTCTGCAGCCGCATCGAGGTCACCCGTTGAAATGTTGACCAAAATTTCGTTTAAAGCGCTCAAATGTGAAATCATATCCAGACGCAGGACCAGCTTTACCCCATCGGGCATGGAGACTAACTGGCGTTCATCTTTTGGAGGTGTAAAAGTCCTTTGTTTTCTATATCCAGGCCCTTGCTGTGCCATGGATATGTGTGAAAGGCCAATGACAAGTGACAAGATAATAAACACTGAAAATAGTCCCGGCAGAAGTATGATTCTCCCTTTTTTATTTTTATCCATTTGCCGCCTCGTTTATGAATTAGTTTTAATAAGAGGGCTAACTGCCCTTAATTGAAAAGTTTAGCAAAAGAACATGGCATTTCAAGTCGGGTAATGAGGAAAGTTGGAAACAACCGGAGAAGAACTTTTTTTGTATGGAACGGTTGAAAAAGTTTGAAAAATCAATTTAATGGAGCCGACGAGCGGAATTGAACCGCTGACCTGCTGATTACGAATCAGCTGCTCTACCACCTGAGCTACGCCGGCTTATGGATTCCCTGAACCGCTATTATACAAATTTTTCAAACTTAGTGAAAAGAATTTTGATTGACTCCATCTGCTGTTTTTAAAGGTCCCATTCTGTTATTATAGCACCATGATTTTGAGGCTGACAGAAATAAGGCTCTACCTCGATGAAGCAGAGTTACTGCTTAAGTCAAAGGCAGCCCGACGCCTGGATATTACGGCTGATGACATTCTTTCTTTAACGATTATTCGCAAAGGCCTCGACAGCCGGAAAAAGGACAAGATCAATTTTGTTTATACCCTCAATGTGGAAATTGATGATTGCCTGGCTGAAAAGATTGACCTTAATACTCCCCATGTAAAGGTTGCTGAGAAAGAAGGCCCTGTAAAATTCCCTAAACTTCGGAGCAGGAAAGGGCCCCTTATCGCAGGCGCGGGACCGGCCGGACTCTTTGCCGCTTTGAGGATGACCGAGTATGGGCTAAGGCCGCTCATTGTGGAGCGTGGAAAAGAGATAGAAGAGCGGGTAAAAGATGTTGAACGCTTCTGGAAGGAGCGTAAACTTGATCCCGAGAGCAACGTTCAGTTCGGTGAAGGAGGGGCAGGGACCTTTTCCGATGGAAAACTGACGACCCGTGTTGATGACAGCCGTATTTCCTATATTCTTGAAACCTTTGTCCGGGCCGGAGCCGATCCTCAAATAGCTTACCTTGCAAAACCTCACATCGGGACCGACAAGCTTCGCAATATTGTTGTTAATATAAGAAAGCTGCTTATTGAAAGGGGTTGTGAGCTTCGTTTTGGAGCAAAAGTAACCGGTATTGAGGCAAGCAGTAATAAGATCGTTTCTGTCAGCGTGAATGACGGAGAAGAAATAGAGACGGATTGCCTTGTCCTGGCCATAGGGCATAGCGCCCGTGATACTTACCGTTTACTATTGGAAAGAGGAGTGGAAATGACATCCAAGGCTTTTGCTGTCGGTCTTCGTGCTGAGCACCCGCAACCACTCATCGACAAAATACAGTTCGGCAAATGTGCAGGCCATGCCGGCCTCGGTTCGGCTGAATATGCCATTACCCATAATATGAAAGAGCGCGGCCGCAGCGCCTATTCATTTTGCATGTGTCCCGGCGGTATGGTTGTCAATGCCTCTTCAGAGCCTGCCGGGCTTGTTGTAAATGGAATGAGCCATTCCGGCAGGGATAGGGGGTATGCAAACAGCGCTCTCATTGTAAATGTTACGCCCGAAGATTTTGGTAAACATGCGCTGGCCGGTATGGAATTCCAGCGAAAATGGGAAAGGATTGCCTTTATTCATGGCGGCGGCAATTATAATGCGCCCGCCCAGAACCTTATGGCGTTTTGCGAACCCGGAAAGTGTTACTCCTTAAATAAATCGACTTTTCTTCCCGCGCTGGAACATGCCGATCTCTCCCTTTGTCTTCCCCACTATGTGACGGAAAGCCTGAGAGAAGCGCTCCCTGTTTTTGACAGAAAGATGCGGGGTTTTCTTTCCAGTGAATCGACACTGATCGGGATTGAAACAAGAACGTCGGCGCCGCTTAGAATATTGCGCGGAAGGGACATGCAATCTGTCAGTATAGCCGGCCTTTATCCCTGTGGCGAGGGCGCCGGCTATGCAGGCGGTATTATGAGTTCAGCCCTTGACGGCATTAAAGTTGCCGATATGATCGCCCGGAAAGGGCAATGAATTTTGTAGTGAATTGCAAATATAGCTTGTCGAAGGAAATTATGCAGGTTATACTTTTCCCATAGTTAAAAAAAAAGAAAGGAGGACCTTATGAAGTTTCTAAAAATTCTGCTTGTACTCTTGATTGCAACACAACTTAGTGGCTGTCTCCTCACCCGGCTTGTTTCTGCACCCATGCGTGCCGTTGGTGGTGTGCTTACCATTATCCCTGTTGCAGGAGACGCGGCTCATGGAGTAATTGATGAGGCGGCTGACGTTGTTGATAAGGTGCCCATCTGATTAGTTCTTGATAAAAGTGAAAAGGGCGGTATAAAAACCGCCCTTTTCTATTTGAAGTTTTCTTTAATCCCTCGTCAGGTGCCTGTACTTGATCCGGTGGGGCTGGTCGGCGGCAGCTCCGAGGCGTTTTTTCCTGTCTTCTTCATATTCCGAATAATTTCCGTCAAAAAATACGACTTTGCTCTCTCCCTCGAAGGCAAGGATATGCGTTGCTATTCTGTCCAGGAACCAGCGGTCATGGCTGATAACGACGGCACAGCCGCCGAAGTTTTCCAGCGCTTCTTCGAGTGCTCTTAAGGTATTAACGTCGAGATCATTGGTCGGCTCATCGAGAAGAAGGACATTGCCGCCGTCCTTTAGCATCCTTGCAAGATGGACCCGGTTTCTTTCTCCTCCCGAAAGTAGAGAAACCTTCTTTTGCTGGTCCTGCCCCGAAAAATTGAACCGGCCTACATAGGCACGGGAATTAACCTCCTTTTTGCCGAGATTAATTGTATCGTAACCTTCGGAGATGGCCTCCCAAATGCTGTGCTCCGGATTGAGGCTGTCACGGCTCTGATCGACATAGGAAAGTTTTACAGAATCACCGATTTTTACCGATCCCCCATCGGGTTTCTCCTGCTCCGTAATCATCCTGAAAAGCGTTGTCTTTCCTGCCCCGTTGGGGCCGATAACGCCGACAATACCGCCGGGAGGGAGATTGAAGGTCATTCCCTCAACGAGAATGTTGTCGCCAAAAGACTTGATCACATCCTTTGCCTCGATGGCTATATCCCCTAGCCTTGGTCCCGGTGGAATAAAAATCTCCAGTTCGCCGGCCCTTTTTTCACTCTCCTGACCAAGAAGCGCTTCATAAGAGGTAATCCTTGCCTTCGACCTGGCATGACGCCCCTTGGGCGACATCCTGATCCATTGGAGTTCCTTTTTTAAGGTCCTTTGCCTGTCGCTCTCTTCCTTTTCCTCTTTAGCAAGCCGCTCCTGCTTTTGTTCCAGCCAGGAAGAGTAGTTTCCTTTCCATGGAATGCCTTCACCACGGTCCAGTTCCAGTATCCATCCCGCCACATTATCAAGAAAGTAACGGTCATGAGTTACAGCGATAACGGTACCTGCATAGCGTTGAAGATGTTGTTCCAGCCAGGCCACCGATTCGGCATCGAGGTGGTTGGTCGGCTCGTCAAGGAGGAGAATATCCGGTTTCTTAAGAAGGAGCCTGCAAAGAGCCACTCTTCTTTTTTCTCCTCCAGAGAGTATTTTAACAGGCCTGTCTTCAGGCGGGCACCTGAGGGCGTCCATAGCCATTTCAAGCCTGCTGTCAAGATCCCAGGCATCGAGATTATCGAGCTTTTCCTGCACTTCTGCCTGATGGTCGCAAAGGGCCGTCATTTCATCGTCCGACATGGGTTCGGCAAACTTTGCATTTATTTCGTTGAATTCATTAACAAGGTCCACCGTCTCCTGTACCGCCTCTTCCACACACTGTTTTACCGTTTTATTTTCATCGAGAACAGGTTCCTGTTCAAGATAACCGATAGTATAGCCCGGTGAAAGACTGATCTCTCCGGAATAATCTTTATCCACACCGGCAAGAATGCGAAGCAGAGAACTCTTTCCCGATCCGTTAAGACCGAGCACGCCTATCTTTGCCCCGTAAAAATAGGAAAGATAGATATTTTTTAGAACAGGTTTTTTGTTGTAAAATTTGCTTACTCCCACCATGGAGTAAATGACTTTATTCGGTTCCGTACTCATAGATTATAAAAATCCTTTCTCTCTTGATAATTTAAAAGGCAATCAATGAAGCAAAGCACATGGTTTTGATTCAGTGAGCGGGAAAGATGAAGTTAAGATGAATAAAATTTCACTTTCAAGGGTTTATACCCTTGAGGGTAAGCTTTGGAAGGTTAACAGTATCAGTTGATAAAAGGAGAATGATGCCTTTTGCCCCTGTTCATGCTCCCCATGATAAAACCTACGATCCATGCAGCGGCAACGACGCCGGCGCCTGTTAAAAACCAGCGAAATTCTGTTGTTGAACGAAGCTCGTTATTCTCTGCCTGAAGCCCTTCAATTTTTGCCATGGCCCTGCTAAGGTTTACCGTGCTTTCCTCATAATTTTTTTTAATCTCTACCACATTGCCCGAATCAGCCTGGAGCCGCTTGTAGTCGGCATCTACCTGATTGAGTTTTTCCCGGGTTGATTCCAGTTCCCGCTTTAAGGTTTTATTATTCTCTCCTATTGCCGCCGCCTTTTCTGCGGTAACTTTCAGTTTTATGGAAGTTTCATCAAGACTTTTGCCCAGCTTTTCAATACGGATGCTTTGGGGTATTTCCAGTGAAACATACCTTTTTACTATCCACCCCTCTTTCCCGTCTTCTATCTTTACATGCACCCATCCCTCATTTTCTTCCAGTACCTCCAGTTTGGTGCCGTTTTTCAGTAATGTCACAACAGGCGCGCTCTTAAGCGGTTCAGCACGGAGGGTTATGTTGAAGTTATCTGTTACATAGGCTGCCTGTACTGCCCCCGCAAGAAGGGTGAGAAAAATGAAGTTCTTTACCATAAAGAGAAAAGTCCATTTATTGACAGCGCTGCTGTTCCCCTGTTTAATATGAAGCGTCTTAAACATTCCAAAACTCCTTTACAATATAAAATAGAATACCTATTCCATAGCGAATAATAACAACAGGAGAGAGTAATTGCAAATATTCATTGCCTTCACTTTTCCCCTTTGACAAAAGAGGGTATTTGGAAAAATAAATTTTAGGGGAATCTCTTGTAAATCCTGTCTTTGTTCCATTAAAAAAGATTGTTTTATAAGGTCCCGGCATATATTTATAAACCTTTGATTGCTTAATATTGATAATCCATCGGCAATCCCTTATTGATACAGTTCAAAAGCCGGAGAGGGTTGCATTAATATTTTTACTCTGTTAACTTATAAATTAGCCTGCAGCTTGCCGGTCATGATATTTTTTTGTTTTAAATCCATGGCGGCTGTTTCCCGCCCCCATTTATCGGGATCTTGCGGGAAGGTTGTTTTTATACTTATATCCCGCATTATTTATGGATAGTTCCGGAGGTCATAGGAACGCAGGTTATTTATCAGGCCTTACCTTTAAAGCATGACAGAGAAAAAAGAAAAAAGCTTTCTCAGGCTGACAGCGTTTCTTCTTACCCTTCTGGCAAGCGGTTTAATATGCTATAAAATATTCTCTGTCGGTTATACCTTTTCCTCTATTATTCCCCGGATACGTTATGATGTAGACATAAGCATGTCCTTCCAGGGTTTTGGTGAGCCTGTCCGGATCAGGACCTATCTCCCCCTTTCCGATGAAAGGCAGGTAACAGGAAATGAGCTTAATAATTCAGGGGGCATGTCCTTCCAGGTATCCCATGAAGAGTCTGGAAGGATTGGCCTTTGGCAAAGCGATAATCCCTCAGGGTTTCAGCAAATACTCTATACCTTTTCAGTGACAGGTGAAAAGATAGTTTATGAACTTGACGACAGGCTGACTATTCCAAAATCTTACCCTGAGCGCCTTAATAAATACCTCCTTGCAACGGGGACTATACAACTTGGTGATCCTGTTATAAGCAGGATATTTGATGAGCAAATTCCAAAAGGAAAAAAACTGCTTCCCATACTGAAGGCCGCCTTCGACTATGCCGGGGGACTAAAACCTATGCCCTTCAAGGGGCTTACCGATGCGGCGACGGCGGCCAGGCTTGGCGAGGCGTCATGTAACGGAAAAAGCCGGCTCTTCATTGCCTTATTGAGAAAAGCGGGCATTCCGTCAAGGTTAGTGGGGGGACTGATTCTTCAAAGCGGCACAAAGCGGACAAGCCATCAGTGGGTTGAGGTCCATATTAAGGGCCACTGGGTCCCTTTCGATACGCTAAACGGTTATTTTGCCCGGATACCTGAAAACTATCTCTCCCTCTATCGCACAGACGAGGCGCTTTTCAAGCATACAGCGGATATTAATTTTAACTACTCATTCAAAATACGCAAAAAACTGACATCAAAAAGTGATTTTCTGACGGAACTTGGAGAGCATCCTCTCAACGCCTATGCCGCATGGGCTGCTTTTGAGCGTGTCGGCATTTCGCTTAGCCTTTTAAAAATAATAATAATGATACCGCTGGGGGCATTTATTGTTGTCATTTTCCGTAATGTTATCGGCCTGGAAACCTTCGGGACCTTCCTTCCGGCGCTTATTGCGGCAGCCAGCCGGGAGACAGGTTTTGTGTGGGGGGCTGTCGGTTTTTTGCTTGTCATTGCCCTGGTCAGTCTCATTCATTATCCGCTGGAAAAATGGGGAATCCTTCATACCCCAAAAATGAGCATACTGCTTATAAGCGTCGTTATGCTTATACTCGGCATAACCGTAGCGGGGGTGAACCTGGGTCTTTTTGAACTCTCCCATCTCAGCCTCTTTCCTATTGCCGTGCTGACCATTACGGCAGAGCGCTTCGCCCTCATTCAGACGGAACAGGGCCTTTTAAAGGCCCTCAAAGTTACAGCAATGACCCTTGTTGTTGTCTGGTTCTGTTTTCTTGCAATGAATTCTCTCGCTATGGAAGCCATATTTCTTGCCTTTCCCGAGATGCTGCTTATTCTTGCAGCGCTTAATCTCTGGATCGGCCGCTGGATAGGCATGAGGGTTGTGGAGATAGGAAGATTCAGGTGGTTAATACAATGAAATGGCCTTCTTTAAATTCATTTGCCGGGCTTTATGGCAGGGTGCTTGGCATTAACGGGAGAAATATCGATTATGTCTACAAGTATAATCCGCGCAGGTATTTCAATGTTGCAGACGACAAGGTGAAAACCAAGGAATATCTTGTGCCCGCAGGGATACCTGTGCCAAAAAACTACCTTGTCCTTTCAGCAATGAGTGAGATAAACAGCGCCTGGGAGAGGATAGTCGAAATAGATGAATTTGCCATAAAACCGGCAAGAGGAAAGGCCGGAGGAGGCATCCTGGTAGCGGAAAAATCGGAAAGCTGCTGGAAAACGGCTGCCGGAAGACTGCTCGGGGCAGATCAGTTGAAAAAGCAGATGGCTGACATTATCTTCGGCGTGTACTCCTTTGGTCTCTGGGACAGGGTGCTGATTGAGCATCGCGTCCATCCCCACCCCTTCTTTACCGCGCTTTATCCTCATGGTGTGGCTGATCTCAGAATAATAACCTGTAAAGGCAAAAACATTATGGCTATGGCGAGAATACCCACGTCCAGGTCGGAGGGCAAGGGGAACCTTCACCAGGGGGCTATCGGGCTTGGAATTGACATCAAAACAGGGGTTACAGGGAGGGGATTTGACGGGAAAGGTTATCTCCTTAGTCACCCTGATAGCGGTTGTTGCCTTGAAGGATTGGAGGTCCCTTTCTGGCAGGACATTATCTCAATCTCAAAAGCAGCATCCCGTGTCGTTCCACTCGACTATCTTGGTATTGATATTGTTATCGATAAGACGCAGGGTCCCCTGGTTATGGAAATCAATGCCAGGCCCGGCCTGGAAATTCAGAATGTCAATGCCATGGGCCTTAAAGAGATAATGAAAGAGGTTAACTGAAGCAATGTCGAGATTCCTTAAAGAAAGCTTTGTCCCTGTTCTGACTGTTTTATTACTGCTGGTGGGATTTATTGCCTATTTGCAAAACCTTGCCCAGGTGGCCAGTTCCAGACCGACTGTCATTAAAATAAAGGCAGAGGAGATAGCAACAGCAAATAAGGGGGAAGTAAACAACGAGGATGAGACCGATGACGGGGAAGAAGTATCGGCAGTGGAACTGGAAAGGATTGAGAACTTTGTAAAAGGAAGGGAGCTTTACCGGTCTGCTGATTACAACAAGGCAGAGAACTTTTTTAAGCTGGCCCTTGGTCAAATTCCGGATAATCCCTTTATACTAAATTATCTCGGTCTCATAGAATTAAAAATGCGCAACTATGAGAATGCATCTCAAATTTTCAAAAAAGCGATAACCCTGAAAGCTGATTTTGCAAAGGCATATGTTAATCTTGGACATGCAGTAAGATATCTGGGGGATTATGAGGGCGCTGAGGAGGCCTACAAAAAAGCGATCGCCCTGGAACCGGCATATGACATTCCTTTTTATAATTTGGGGATTCTTTATTTAGGACAAAAAAAATACAGCGATGCCGCTGCCAGTCTTTTGAAAGCAATCGACATGAGCAGCGGAATACAAAAAGCGAAGTCTTCATTCAACCTTGGTCTTGCCTATGTGAGGATGGGGGATAAAAAGAGGGCTGAAAATGCCTATCTTGAAGCAATAAACCTTTATCCCGCTTATATAGAACCCAGAATGAACCTGGCGCTTATTCAACCCGCTTCTGAAGAAGGGAAAAGAAAAAAAGAAGGCCTTTACAAAAGGGTGCTCAATTTAAGGCCCGATTATACACCGGCCTACTTTAATCTCGGAATCTTCTACAAAGAGGAAAAGCGTTATAAAAAAGCCGAAAAGTACTACAAGGAAGCTATTAAGCATAATCCTGCCTACAGGGAAGCAAAATACAATCTCGGCCTTCTTTATCTGGGTAAAAACAGGCTTGACCTTGCTGAAGAAAGATTTTTGTCTCTCGTTAGAGAGACAAATGCTCAAAAAGAAGACTTTTTTAACCTGGCAAGAATCTACTACAAACAGAAAGATTACGAAAAATCGATAGAATTTTATAACCAGGCCATAGACAAAGGGGGAGGCAAATATGCCGAAGCTTTCCTGAACAGGGGACTTGCTTATGGAAAGATGGGAAGACATGAAGAAGGAAGAAGTTCCATCATAAAGGCAATCGCCATAAAGCCGGATTATGAAACAGCTCACTATAATCTGGGACAGAGTTACTATAAAGAAAAAAAATATAAGGTAGCCCTCCGGGAGTTTGGTGAGGCTGCAAGAATAAAAGGGAGCTATTATAAGGCGTGGCACCAGATGGGCGTAATATACAAGAAACTGGAAAACATTGATGCCGCCATAGAGAGTTACGAAAAAGCGCTTAAAGCGAAACCGGACTATGTTAAATCACGTATGAATATGGGCAAACTCCTTTTTCAAAAGGGTGACTACAGGGGCTCGGTCAGGGAATATGAAAAAGTATCGGCGCTCTATCCCCAGTACCTGCCTGCCTGGTTCAGGCTGGGGAAAGGCCATGCAAAAATGGGAAACCTGGATGAAGCAATAAGGGCCTATGGTAAAATTCTCGCCCTCAAACCGGAAAATATTAAGGCATTGCGAGAACTGGGGATTCTCTATGCCGGCTCAGATAAGGGTGAGAAGGCGCAAGCCATCACGTTATTTAACAAAGTACTCGAACAAAAACCGGATGATATAAAAACACGGTTGCTTCTGGCACAGGAATTGCAAAAATCAGGCGCAAAAAAAGAAGCTATCCAGGAGGTCAGAAAAACAGTCAGCCTTTCTCCCTCATCTATTGAAGGCTGGCTTGCCTTTGCCCGAATTTATAAGGACTCGGGCAATAAGGATAAAGCGGTTAAGTATTACAAAAGGGTCCTTCAGCTTGACCCTCATAATAAAGAGGCAAAAAAATATATTGAAAGGCTATCAAATGGAGCGAGGTGATATGATGGTTAGAGAAGCGGTTATTTTATTATTATTCTTTACGTTAATTTTGAGTGGCACTTCTTATGGCGCGGAGAAGTATGGTTATAAACTGGGCAAGTCGGGCGCACTGCTCTATATTGAAGGTGATGTGGCAACAGGTTATGAAACAAACGTATTTCACAGCCCTGACAAGGTGGTTGCTCACCCTGTCTATGGAACAAAATCGGGTCTTGAAAAAAGTGACTTTTTTCTTGCCATGGAAGTTGGCGCTCATATAAAGGGAGCATGGAACGAAAAAAACAAATATAAAGCAGGCGTGGCTATTGGAGGAAAAAGATATTCTAATCACGATGTGCTCGATGAAACGACGGGCAAGGTTAAGCTCGATTCACGCCACAAAATCAATAAGAGGCTTAAAATCAAACTCCATGCTGATTTTAGGAAAAAAGAAAGGGATGAGACGAACATATTCGGCGACAAATATATCCAGGAATATTCCTATCGCTCTATCTATACGGGTCCCGATTTTATATTTGTTATCAGGCCGGAAGATAAAAATAGGGAAAGGAAATTTGGTGAAACCCTGTTGACTTTAAAAGGGCGGTACAAGGATAAAGATTATGACGAACCGCCGGCGCCCTACGAATCATACGATTATACTGAACATAGATCGATTGTCGCCATGGAACAGGTTATTGCAGAAAAGTATCAACTTGAGCTTGAATATGACCAGAGGGCAAGAGAATACAGGGAGGACCTTGCCAAGGAGGCTAACGGTGGCGACAATGTATTAGGCAAAAAGCGTGAGCTCGAATACCGGTCGATTATGGTTGGGGTAAAGGCGAAGTTGAATAAGCGGGGGAAAGTAGCTGTCGAACTGACTGCCCGGGAAAGAGAAGATACCTACCAGGATTATGACAGCTATTCGGCGAAGATCCTGGACGTGCATTTTGATTACGATTTTGATGATAAAAATACCATTGAGGTTAAAGGGGACTATGAAACTCGTAAGTACAAACGCCGGACTGCTCCGTCACCGGGGGTAAACCCTAAACTGGATTATACCTATTTTGACTTCTCAATCGAATATGATTATAAGTTTCACTATAAAAGAAAGCTCTACCTTGAATTTGAACGGAAAAGCAGGGACAGCAATACGGAAGATGAAAATATCTCAATAAGAAGAGCATATACAAACTACGTCCTGTGGGCTGGAGTAAAGGTTCGCTATTAACCCGTAAAATACTTTGAATCCCTGCTGGCTGTATTCACCCCGTTTATCGGGATAAAGCGGGAAGGCGGTCTCCATGCCTATACCCCGCCGCAAGGGCGGGGTATTTTTTTACAGGCCCCAGCCCCAGTATTCCAGGAAAGCCGGAAAGTCGCGCATGTCCGATTCGTCCCGTGCCCAGGGTTTAAGGCTTGTATAGAACCGTGTGCCTTCGGATTTATCTTTGCCCAGCATTTTGTCTTCCCCGATGCGCCAGTCAAAGGCCCACCAACTCATAAGCAAGCGCTCCCAAAACTTGTGGCTCATTTTAACATAGCCTTTTCTCGGGCCGTCATGCTCGAAGAAAGAGGTTGTGCCCTTTTTTTCCAAAGGAAGCTGTTCCAGTTTTTTCATAGGGATGAGTTTTGTTTCAACGCTGTTTTTTCTTTTAAAGACCTTTTCTGTCTTTTCTAGCCAGAGATCCATAATCCTGTGAGTAGCATCCCTGAAAAGAATCATTGTTTTTAAAGAACTATGGAAGGCGCCTTTATAATCCAGAATACCCGGCAAACTTTCACCCAATACAATTTGTCTCTTATCATCCCATTTGTGAGGCATCATTTCACGGGGAAGAAAGGAGGTCGGAATAAAAGCAATATAGCAGCCACAGGTGTGAACAGTCGTATAGAGGAGCGGTTCTTCTTTTTCATTAAGCGTTATTGCGATAAAGAGTCCGCCGTTATTACCGGCAGTGAGATTAAAAGAGGGTACTTTTTTAAAATGTACCCTGTAAAAGAGGTTGGTATATTTCCCCTTTTCCGTCTCAAAAATCCTTTTTTCGTAAAATACGGCGGCCCTGCCGGGATCAACGAAGATTTTCTCTTCTCCTTTTTTATCTGTTCTTGCTGCCGGTGTTCCGATAAGGTTGTATTTTTTTTCAGGCCTTTCAACAATGAAGACCGGTGCATGGCGATTAAAGATTCCTTCCCCCTCTTCAGCAATAAAGGTCTTCTGCTCTTCATCGAGGGGATGCCTCGGTAGCGTTGTGCAGGAAGGCAACATAAGGAGGGATGCAATTAGCAGACAGATTAAACCTTTGAGTTTCTGAATCCCCGGCGCATGTATTTCCTGCTGCCTGTTCTTGTAAAGGAGTAACTTATTCTGTGCACTCATGCCCCGATGTTTGTGGTGAGGCGCCTGATTTTTCATTTTGACTCCTGCAAAAAGATTTTTTTCCTTGACTCTATTCGCCTGAAGGCATTGTCCGGTTGGTAAATTGTAATGATTAATTTTAAGGTAAACAGGCCATAAAATTGTCATTTTACCCCAGGGCGCTTGTCACTTTGTTCGGGCGCATTCGAAATGACAATTAAAACTGCAAATTCCTAAACGTACATTGCTGCATCCAACGGCCCTTTCCAGAATTATAGCATAAAATGGTCTTCATTTAAGGCATGCGCGTTGATTATCTCCTTCAGCTCTGATAAACTGAAGCATTATTCCGGCTTTTTGAGGAT